>QKJM01000328.1 GCA_003249315.1 Archangium sp. | reverse complement strand
GGCCAGGGAGGCGGGGAGAGGGAAGAGGGGAGGGCCGAAGCGGGAGAGGAAGTCCTCGCGCAGGCGAGCCTCCCAGTCGGATGCGGGGCGCTGGGAGTGGCGTTGCGCGCCGGGCACCTCCTGGAGGTGCAGCCGAGGGGAGGTGGGAGGACCGAGGGAGGAGAAGGCATGGAGGAGGGGACGCACCTCCGCGAGGCTGAGTACCTCCATGGAGGGTTCGAGCGGCCGGGGAGGGAAGAGGAACTGCCAGCGGCCCTCTCCCAACTCGCGAAGGCCCACGGGCAGCAGCCGAAGGTGAGAGAGGCCGGTCGGGAGCAGCCGTTCCTGCTGGGACGCAGCGGATGCCCCATGCTGTGGAGCCTCATGGGGGTTGCTACCTCCGCGCCGCGGCACTCTCGGTGTGTTCTCTACCCACGCGCCCCCTCTCTTGGCGACATGCACCTGTGAGGTGGTGCATGCGGTGGAGAAGAGGACGAAACTCATGGCCAGGGCCAGGCACTTCAGCGTGAGTGCTCTCCTCATGCTCCGGGAGTCTGCCCCAATTTGCTCCGCGAGGTCCGGTGCCTGGGTGTCCACGACTCCGGGCGTGGGTGGCCAACGTGCGAGCCCATTGACGGGCGGGTCCTTTCCTTTTAGTAAGTGCGCGCTCACTTACTTGAGATCCCCCCGATGGCCCGCCCGCGCGCGACATCCGATGACGAGATACTGGAGGCCGCCCGGGCGTGCTTCCTGGAGCACGGCCCATCGACGTCGACGATGGTCATCGCCGAGCGGCTGGGGGTGTCGCAAGCGGCGCTCTTCAAGCGCTTCGGGACGAAGGAGCAGTTGATGCTCGCGGCCCTGGCGCCTCCGCAGAGGTTGCCCTGGTTGGACATGGTGGAGGCCGGTCCGGACGGGCGGGACGTGCGTGAGCAGCTTCGGGAGCTGGGCTTGCTCATCCTCGGCTACTTCCGGATGATGGTGCCGCGTCTGTCGGTGCTGCGCTCGGCGGGCATGGGGCTGGAGCACTTCTGTCGCCCGGGGGAGATGGCCCCGCCGGTGGCGGCTCACAGGGTGGTGGCGGGGTGGCTGCACCGGGTGCGTGAGCAGGGGCGGCTCGGGTCGTGCTCGCCGGACGACGTGGCCCACATCTTTCTCGGGGCGCTGCACATGCGCGCCTTCCATCATCACATCGCGGGGGCCGTCTTCCCCGCCGAAGGCAATGACACCTATGTGGAGACGCTCGTGAAGGTTCTCTGGCAGGGAATCGCACCGGAGGTGGAGCGATGAGCCGGCGTACGCTGAGGGCCGCGTTCGCCGTGGCGGGCGTGGCTGGCTCCCTCGTCCTCTCCGCTCCCGCGGCCGCGAAGGACGCGCCGTCGCTCCCGGATCGCTACACCCGGAGCGTGTCCGGCGAGATGGCCACGGTGCCGTGGTGGGAGGACTTCGGGGACGAGCGGCTCCAGGCGCTGATCCGCCGGGCGCTCGCCGACAACGGGGACGTGGTGGCGGGCTGGGCGCGGGTGGATCAGGCGGATGCGCTGGCTCGGCAGTCCCTGGCTCAGCTCCTGCCTTCGGTGTCCGGCACCGTCTCCGCCAACCTCTCTCCCTCCGCGACGCTGGGTTTCCAGTTCGGCGGGCTGCCCTCCACACCCGGCCAGCCCGAGCGCCCTCCCGTCTATGTCACCGGCAACGCCGCGCTTCAGGTGGCCCTGGAGCCGGACATCACCGGGCGCCGCTATCTGGCCTGGCGCGCCAGCCGCGCGGACGTGGCGGCGGGACAGGGGGATGCCCAGTCGCTGATGCTGGCGCTCTCCACTCGAGTAGCGGAGGCGTATTTCGACCTGGCCTCCACGAGCGTGCGCCTGAAGCTGCTGCGGGAGCAACTGCGCGCCAACGAGCAACTGCTGGAGCTGCTGGAGCTGCGCTTCGAACAGGGGGCGGGTACCACCGCGCTGGACGTGCTGCAGCAACGCCAGCAGGTGGCTGCCTCCTCGGCGCTCCTTCCCCAGACGCGCTCCCGCCTCGTCACCTTGCGCCAGCAGCTCTCGGTCCTCACGGGCCAGCCTCCGGAGGAGGAACTGGTGGCGGTGCCCTCGGACCTGCCCATGCCCCCTCCGCTCGCGGCCACCGGTCTGCCGGCGGAGCTGCTCGAGCACCGGCCGGACGTGAGGGCCTCGGCCGCGCGTCTGGATGCCGCTGAGTTGCGGGCGGGTAGCGCCGTACGCGCGCTCTTCCCCAGCCTGCGCCTCACCGGGCAGGCTGGCGTCCAGGCCATCACCCTCAACGAGTTCCGCACCCAGCCCTTCTGGGGCGCGGGGGCCTCGCTCTCCGTCCCCATCTGGCTCGGAGGCGCGCAGCATGCCGCCGTCCGTCAGGCGCGCGCGGCCGAGACGGCTGCCATCGCCTCCTTCCGCCAACTCGTCCTGCAGGCCGCCCAGGAGGTGGAGGGCGTGCTGGCCCGGGAGGTGGAGCAGCGCGAGCAGGTGGCCGCCCAGGAGCGTCAGGTGGAGGCGGCGCGCCTGGCTCGGGAGGAGTCCCAGGCCCGCTACCTCGCGGGCCTCACCAACTATGTCCAGGTGCTGACGGCCACCAACGCCTGGCAGCAGGCCCAGCTCAGCCTGCTGCAATCCCGAAGGGATCTGCTCGGCCTGCGCATCCAGCTCCACGCCGCCGTTGGCGGTGGATGGACCAGGGGGCTCACGCGCCCCGGAGAGGAAGTCACCCGATGAAGCGCATCCTCCTGCCTCTCGCCCTCCTGGTACTTGGCGTGGGCATCG
>QKJM01000679.1 GCA_003249315.1 Archangium sp. | reverse complement strand
ACGAAGCTGCGCCAATGGCTCTCCAACAGTCGCCGCGGGCTGCTCTGGGAGACCGATGGCGTGGAGAGCAGCGTGGCCCTGTCCGTTCGCGGAGGGATGGCCTTCCTCGTCAACGGCAAGTCCGACGGCAGTGCCGTGGGTGATGCGGGCACCCAGGTGATGGGCGGCCTCATCGGCGCCTTCCTCCACCCCGAGCCGCGCCATTCGCTGGTCATCGGCCTGGGCACCGGCAGCACCGCCGGCTGGCTCGCCTCCGTGCCGGAGATGGAGCGGGTGGACGCGGTGGAGATCGAGCCCGCCATCCTCGATGTGGCTCGCTGGTGCGAGGACGTCAACGAGCGGGTGCTGGAGAACCCCAAGGTGAACGTCCTCATCGGAGATGCGCGCGAGGTGCTGCTCGCCTCCAAGGAGTCCTACGACATCGTCTTCTCCGAGCCCTCCAACCCCTTCCGCGCCGGCATCTCCAGCCTCTTCACCCGTGAGTTCTATCAGGCGGTGAAGCGGCGGCTGCGGCCCGGTGGCGTCTTCCTGCAGTGGCTGCAGGGCTACGAGGTGGATGCGTCCACGGTGCGCAGCATCTACGCCACGTTGACCGCGGAGTTCCCCGCGGTGGAGACGTGGCGCACCCAGGATGGGGACCTGGTGCTGGTGGCCACCGAGGCGCCGCTGCGCTACGACCTGGAGCGGATGCGGGCGCGGGTGGGGCAGGAGCCCTACCTCCGGGCCCTCCCGGCCGCGTGGCGCACGAACGAGCTGGAGGGAGTCCTGGCGCACTTCGTCGGGGGGCCGGGGATGGCGCGGTCGCTGGCCGAGGGGCAGGAAGCGCTCATCAACACCGATGACCTGGCGTACGTGGAGTTCTCCTTCGCGCGCAGTGTGGGGCGCTCCAGCGAGCGCCTGGAGCCGAGCCGGATGCGGCGCGCCGCGCTGGAGCTGAGGGCGGGCCGGCCGGAGGTGGCTCGCGGCGGCGCGGACTGGGAGCGGGTGGAGGTGCTGCGGCTGCTGACGCTGGATGGGAGCGCCGTGCCTCCGACTCCCGGCGAGGGGCAGTCCGTGGTGCAGCGACGGGCCTTCCTGCACTCCCTCGAGCGGGGGCAGTTGGCGGAGGCCCTGAACCGCTGGCGCGCGGACGGCTGGCAGCCTCGAGGCTTCACCGAGCAGGTGCTGGGGGCCTTCCTGCTGGCGCAGGCGGGTGATGCGTCCGTGCTGCCCCTGATCGAGTCGCTGCGCGCCACCTCTCCCTTCGACAGTGAGGCCCTGCGGGCCCTGCTGCTGCTGCGGCAGGGGCAGCTCACCGAGGCCACCGAGGCGCTCGAGCGTGCCTTCTCCCTGCTGCGGGAGAAGCCCTGGGGAGAGAACCAGGTGAAGATGGTCGCGTTGCAGGCCACGGTGGAGGTGACACGTCGGGAGGCCGCCCTGGGACGGCGCCTCTACGAGGCGCTCGCCCGGCCCTTCTCCGCCCACGCCCTGGAATACCAGCGCAAGGCGTTGCGGCTGCGGTTGGCCCATCTGCTCGATTTCCAGGGCCTGTGCGCCGAGGTGCTCGTGGAATACGAGCCCCACGTTCCCTGGACGCGGGAGTTCCTGGAGCAGCGCGCGCGCTGCTACGTCGAGGGAGGGCACCCCCTGGAGGATCAGGCCCTGGCCGACTACGAGACCGTCCTGGCGGAGGCGCCGGTGTCGCTCTGGGACGGGGCTTGGGACGCTCCGGAGGTCGAGCCCTCGGAGCGGGAGGCCGCCGACGAGGCGTCTTCCTTCTCCGACGTGGGCGAGCCCTAGTCCGAGGCCAGGGGGCTCCTCACCGGACGGCGAGGAGCTCCACGTCGAGGATGAGCACCGAGTCGGGGGGGATGGGGCCCACGCCGCGCGAGCCGTAGCCGAGCTCGGAGGGGATGACGAGCCGGCGCTGGCCGCCGACCTTCATGCCCGCGACGCCCTCGTCCCAGCCCTGGATGACCTGGCCCTGGCCGAGCGCGAACGAGAAGGCGCGGAGGTCATCACGGCTGGTGTCGAAGAGGGTGCCGTCGGGGAGCCAGCCGGAGTAGTGGACGGAGACGGTCTGTCCGGGGAGGGCCTCGGCGCCGGTGCCCACCACCAGGTCCTGCGTGTACAGGCCCGAGTCGCTGCGGTTCATCGTGGCGAGGTCCACTTCCAGCTCGGGGGCGTACGTCACTTTCGTCGGGTCTCCCGAGTTGGCCCCGCAGGCGGCGGCGAGGAGCAACAAGGTGGTGGACAGAGGGAGGAGCAGTCGGCGCATCGGTGGGAACCTCGCGGGGGGATTGAGGGCCGCGAGACTACCAGCCGCTCCGCGTGCGTCGACGGGCGTCATCGCCGGTCAGGCGGGTAGGGAGGCTAGCGCTCGCGCGAGCGGGGCCCTCCGCCTGCCCACTGGTAGCCGACGGTGGCCCCCGCGCCGATGAAGCCCAGACCGATGAGCTGGCGCACCTGCTCGAGCGTGTCGCGGTCGTCGACAACCTCCTCGAGGAAGCCGTGTACCGCCACCGCGAGCAGCGTGCCCACCGCCGCCCCTCCCAGCGCGCCGAGGTACGCGGGCCCGCGTCGCTGACTGCCGGCGAAGGCCAGCTCGCCCAGCCCCCACGTCCCCAGCGCGGCCACCGGAGGGGTGAGCACCAGCCCGGTGCCGAAGGCCGTCACGTCCAGCTCCGTCCACCGGCCCTCCGAATCCGCCGAGTGCAGGAACAGCAGCCCGGCCGGCAGCGAGCCCGCCACGCTCCCCGCGACAGTCTCCGCCGCCGTCACCCACAGCCGCTCCTTGCTCACCTGGCTCGTTCCGAACACCGCGCCCGGCGGCACCAGGGCCACCAGCCCGTGCGCCGCCCACATCGCGGGAGATGCCGGGGGCTGGCTCTTGGCGTGAGGGGGCGCCTTCTCCGAGTGGGCCTCCAGCCGGTCCGGCAGCAGGTGGAGGACCAGGGGCGCGTCCCGGGGCTGCCCGGACGCCGGAGCGGGAGTGAGCAGCGCGGCGAGCAGCGCGAGGGAGGCCAGGAAGGAGGGCAGAGCGGCGGGCAGGCGCATGGTGTGTCCCCTGAGTCCCCGACGAGGGAGCGCCTCGGCGGGGGAGGCCGGAGCCAACCGCGGGCTCTCGACGGGAGAGGAGTGGGCCTGGGTCGCCTCGCGGTCCACCGCCGCGTGGGCGCCGGCGCGTGTCAGCGGACAGAGCGGGCGAGGCGGAGTGTTGGTGGGTGGACGGAGCGCGGGTGCTGGCAATGGCCGGGGCGGTGCGCAGCTTTCGGGAGTGAAGCCTTCGAGCTTGTTCCTTCTGAGCGTCGTGCTGTTCGCGGGCTGCGGACTGCCCGACCACCGCCTTGCCCTGCGCATCCGCGACGACATTCCTCCCACGCACGAGGGACTGTCGCTCGCGTACTACCAGACGCTGGGCGTGGAGCTGGTGCCGGGCAATCGCGTGGAGCTGGTCCACAACGGCGCCGTCTTCGAGGCGCTGGAGCGGGAGATCCACGACGCCCGGTCCAGCATCCACATCCTCAGCTACATCTGGCGTCCGGGCGAGCCGTCGGACAGGCTCATTCAGGCGCTGCGCGAGCGCCGGCCCGGAGTGCGGTGTCGGGTGCTGGTGGATCCTCTGGGCAGCATCCGCTTCCAGGACCAGGTGGAGCCGAAGCTGGTGGAGGCGGGCTGCGAGGTGCGCATCTTCCGCTCGCTGCAGGGCACCCTCTCTTCGCTGAACCTCGGACGGATGCAGGCGCGGATGCACCGCAAGCTGGTGGTGCGCGATGGGGTGTCCGGCCTCACGGGGGGTTGGGGCATCTGGCGGAGCTGGGAGGGTGACGGGCGCAAGCCGGACGAGTGGCGGGACGCCAACGTATGGGTGCATGGGCCGGCGGTGCGGGGCATCCAGCTCGCCTTCGCGCAGAACTGGCAGGAGGCCGGCGGGGGGCTGCTCCCAGCCGACTGCTTCCCCGAGCCCATTCCCGCCGAGGGTGGGGCCCTCGCCGGCTTCGTCACCAGCTCCGACACCCCCGTGCTCTCGGACATGGAGCGCCTGACGCTGCTCACCATCGCCACCGCGAAGGAGCGGCTGTGGATTGCCAACTCGTACTTCATCCCCACCGGCCCCATCCGGGACATGCTCATCGCCAAGGTGAAGGAGGGGGTGGACGTGCGAGTGCTCGTCCCGGGGCGGCACCACGACATCCTCCCGGTGAAGGCCGGTCAGATGGCCAGCTACGCACCGCTGCTGGAGAGCGGGGTGCGCATCTGGGAGTACGAGGTGTCGATGATGCACTCCAAGACGCTGCTGGTGGATGACCGGCTGTCCGTCATCGGCTCGACGAACATGGACCCCCTGGCGCAAAGCTCGGAGGAGGGCTCGCTGGTGGTGGATGACCCGGGGCTGGCCGCTCGGCTGGAGAGCGCCTTCGAGGAGGACCTGAGCCACTCGCGCGAGGTACGCCTGGACTCGTGGCGCCGACGAGGCCTCCTCGAGCGGCTGAGCGACGCCATCCTTCCCCTGGTGGGCGGGTACCTCTGAGCGCCGGTTGCCGGACGTGGGGCCATGGCATACACGTCGGCGGTGGGTGATGACGCCGGGTGCCGAGGACAGAGCCGGACGGGAGCGGGCCTCGGGCGGCCCCGCGTCTCGCGCGCCTGAAGGACGCCTGGGAGGAGCTCTCGGCCTCTCGCTGGTGTTGCACGGGCTCGTCGCGCTGGCGCTGTGGCGGGTGGAGGCTGAGCCGGTGCGCGTGGCGCCGCGGCCTCCCGAGGCGCTGGAGGTAGCGCTCGTCTGGCGTGGTGGGGCGGGGCGAGGAGCCAGGCCGTCCGGGCCGTCCGCGTCGGAGCGGAGTGCCGCGCCCGGGAAGCCACCTCCCAGGCGGAGGGAGCCGCGCCCCGTGTCGCGCCCCGAGCCGGTGGTGCCATCCGAGCCCGTGTCGTCCGAGCCGGTGGTGCCATCCGAGCCCGTGTCGTCCGAGCCCGTTCCGCGCCTGGTGGTGCCAGGTTTGCTGCCGGTGTTGGCGATGGGCTCGGCCGCGTCGGGGTCGGCGGACGGCGACGCTGCCGGGGATGGGGGAGGGGGCGGGGAGGAGGTGGGTCCGGCCGGCGGTGGCGTGGGGGCTTCGGGAGCGGGTGGGGCAGGGGAGGAATCGGAGCTGCTGGCGTACCGGGAAGGGCTCTCACGACGGGTGGGTCGGCAACGGCGCTACCCGGCACGGGCGGTACGGCTGCGTCTGGAGGGGACGGCGCGGGTACGGGTGAGGTTGTACCGGGACGGCTCGCTCGCGGGGCCGCCCCGGCTCGAGGGTTCCTCTCGCTTTCGTGTCTTGGACCAGGAGGCCCTGCGGATGGTGGAGGCCGCGGCCCCCTTCGCCCCCCTGCCGGCGAGCCTCCGGCGTGAGCCGGTGGAGTTCGTCATCCCCGTGAACTTCTCGTTGCGTGCCGCGGCGGGGTGAGAGGCCCCGGCAGTCCGGTGGAGGTCCGACGCAAGGTGGAGGCACGCGCTCGCCGCCTTCCTCATCCCCAGGTAGAGTGGAGCCTCAAAGGGGGCTCTCTGGCGGGCTGCTGTGTGCCTTCCCGTGAGCGTCTCCCCGGAGGGCGTATGGACGGTGCCATCAACGGCTTCGAGAAACTCCTGGCGATGTACCAGGAGCCCCGATTCTTCCTTATCGGCATCGGTTCGATGGTGCTGAGCATCACGGCCTTCCTGACCTTCGCGCTGCCGTGGACGTGGATTGCGTACAAGAACCCCGAGGCGTTGAAGAAGTACCGGATTCAGGGCAAGGACATCCCGGTGAAGCGGTGGTGGTGGCCGTCGGTGCAGCGCTTCGCCTTCAACAACCTGGTGTCCTTCGGAGGGCTGCTGGTGATGTGGCCGCTGGTGAGCCGCTCGGGGCTGCACATCGGTCCCCTGCCGCCCTGGTACGTGGTGATCGGCCAGCTCCTCTTCTTCATCCTGCTGGACGACTTCCTCTACTACTGGATGCACCGGGCCCTGCACACCCGCTGGCTCTACAAGCACGTGCATGCCGTCCATCACCGCATCACCAACCCCTGCGCCATCACCGGCAACTACATGCACGTGGTCGAGTTCCTGGCCACCTCGACGCTGGTGTTCACCGGCCCGACGCTGGTGGGGGCGCACGTGGTGACGCTGTGGATATGGATCCTCTTCCGCCAGTTGGAGGCGGCGGACGGGCACTCGGGCTACGACGTGCCGTGGAACCCGGCGCTGCTCGTCCCCTTCTACAAGGGGCCCGTGTACCACGACTTCCATCACCGCCGTTTCTTCGGCAACTACGCCGGCTTCCTGGACTACCTGGACCGGCTCTTTGGCAGCTACGCGAAGGGCTACACCGACTATCGCCGGGGCGAGTCGTCACGCAAGACGGCGGCCCCACGTCCTTCCTCCGAGAGCAGCGTGGGCTGAGAGCCCGCGTGCCAACACATGGGAGTCGTTCATGCAGAAGCTCGTTCGAGGCGTCCACAAGTTCCAGGAGGAGGTCGTCGGTCAGAATGTGGCGTTCTTCGAGGAACTGGCGAAGGGGCAGCGGCCGCACACGCTGTTCATCACCTGCTCGGACTCGCGCATCAATCCGAACCTGCTGACGCAGACGGAGCCGGGGGAGATCTTCATCATCCGGAATGCGGGCAACATCGTGCCGGCGCACGGGAGCGTGGTGGGGGGAGAGGCGGCGACGATCGAATACGCGGTGCTGGCGCTGGGGGTGAAGGACATCGTGGTGTGCGGACACTCGCACTGTGGGGCGATGTTGGGGTTGCTGAATCCGGAGTCGCTGGAGAGGCTGCCGGCGGTGCGTGAGTGGCTGAAGCACGCGGAGGCGACGCGGCGGATCGTCATGGAGAACTACGACGACCGGACGGGAGCGGAGCGGCTGAACGTCACCATCCAGGAGAACGTGCTGGTGCAGATGGAGAGCCTGCGGACGATTCCGGCGGTGGCGGCGAGGCTGGCGAGTGGGGATCTGCACCTGCACGGGTGGGTGTACAAGCTCGAGAGTGGGAAGGTGTTCGCGTACTCGGAGGAGGCGGGCCAGTTCCTGGAGCTGGCGAGCTACCAGCCGAAGCCGGCGCAGCCGAGGAGCTTCGTGGCGTTGCCGACGAAGGCGGCGGCCGTGGGGAAGTGAGCCATTCACTCCCCTCTCCCTCTGGGAGAGGGACGGGGTGAGGGTTTCAGAGCAGAGAGTTGAATCCGTGTATGCCCCCTCTCCCTCTGGGAGAGGGTTGGGGTGAGGGATTGCGCCCTTTCACGAGTGGACCATGAGAATCGAGCACGTGGCCATCTGGACGAGGAATCTGGAGCGGCTGAAGACCTTCTACGAGACCTACTTCGAGGCGAGTGCGGGTCCGAGGTACGTCAACGAGAGGAAGCACTTCAGCTCCTACTTCCTGAGCTTCAGAGAGGGGGCGCGGCTGGAGCTGATGTCGAGGCCGGAGCTGGTGGAGGGGCAGGGGAGCGCGGAGGTGCCGCCGGTAGGGTACGCGCACCTGGCGGTGTCGGTGGGCTCGAGGGGCGAGGTGGACGCGCTGGCGGAGCGGCTGAGGCGCGAGGGGCACCCGGTCGTGGACGGGCCGAGGCAGACGGGGGATGGGTACTACGAGTGCGTGGTGTTGGACCCGGATGGGAACCGGGTGGAAGTGACGGTGTGAGGAGGGGAGCGCGAGGTCGGTTGGTTCACTCGCGGTCTGTCTTCTAGACTCCCTCCTCATGGCGGATACGACGGGGGCATTCCAGGTACGGCTTCAGCTCGAGCGGACGGAGGGGATGGAGCCCGGGCGCTACGAGGCGACCCTGAGCAGCGCGAGCATGAGCCTGCTCGGAAACGCCGGGGGCGGAGACATCTGGCTGCGGGCGGAGGCGAAGATACCGGAGCTGGGCCTGGGCCTGGCGGAGTTTCACCGGGCCTTCCTGGAGGGGCGGGTCGATGGAATCAGCGATGGCCTGGCGTTCGGTCGTTGGTTGTACACCCAGCTCTTCGAGGAGTCTCCGAAGCTTCTCGGCCTGTGGGGACGTATCCGACAGGAGCAGGGAACGCGCCCGTTGAGGCTCGAACTCGTGTTGCCTCAGCGGACGGACGGCAGCGGGGTGCCGGTGGAGGACCTTCCCTTCGAGCTACTGGCTGATGTCGAGGGGCCTCTTTTCCGCCGACATGGCTGGACGCTGGTGCGCTGCTACGACCGGCATACGGCCAGGGACTACGAGGTTCAGCGTGGGAGTCGCGCCTTGCTGGCATGGGCGAACCCCGAGCTGAAGGAGCAGGAACGGCTTGACGGGGAGACGTTCACCCGCCACGAGGAGGCATTCCTCCGGCATGGACGTGCGATGGAACTGGAAGTGGCGGAGCCTCTCCGGGAGGCGACCCACGAGCGGTTCAAGGCGGCGCTCGGCACCTCCACCCCCATCCTCTCCCTGGTCGCGCACGGTGCCTCGGGGGGCGGTGCCATCGTGTGGCCGGGCCTTGCGGATTCGTCTGAGGAGAGGTCCGTTCCTCGGGGACTCCGGGACGGAGCAGCCGGAGGGCTGGGCCGAAGTATTGGCGGACCAGCTCGAGAGCGTGCTGACCGAGGACGAGCACAGGTCCGCCGACATGACGCTGCGTAGCCTGGAGAACTGGCTCGAAGAGCGTGCGATGCCCCAGCCCGGCATGCTCTCCGCGGCGCCCGCGGGCGGCTCCTATCTCGGTCGACTCATCCACAAGCTCACCCACCACTTCTTCGACCTGCAACACCTGAGCGACGCTGACCGTCAGGTCGTCCAAGCGCACCTCCCTGAAGGGGCAGGACCACGCATCCTCATCTGTGGTCACACCCACGCGGCCCGCCAGCACGCACTCCCCGAGGAGCGGCTCTATCTCAACACGGGCACCTGGACGGATCTGATGCGGTTCCCCACCAGCCCGGAGGACAGGGGCCTGATGGACTGGCGGGAACGACTCCTGCGCAACGAGGTGCCACGCCTGCAACGCCTCACCTACGCAGAGGTGACACCAGAGGGTGGTGCGCTGCGGTGGTGGCGGCCGGACCCGGTCGCTTGAGGTGGTGGCGTTCATGAGAGTCGTCACCCTCCTCTTGTGTCTGGGGCTGGCCCTGCCGGCCTCGGCCAGCTCAATGGAGGACGCTCTCTGTACGACGGCTGTGGCCCCCGTCGAGCAGATGGCTCATTCGGAAAAGTTGTGCCGGTCGTTCGTCCTCGCTCTCGGGCAGGTTCCAAATGCCGCGACGGCGGAAGTCCAGGCCATGCTCACTCCCGAGAGTCTCGCGGCGATGACCGCGCTCAGCGCGGCATGGCTCGGGAGTCAAGGCGTTCCCGTTGTAGGGCAGGCTGTCGATGAGGCCCTGCTCTCCCTGGGCGTGGTGCTGCTTGCGGTCCAGGCCGCGGACCTGTCACGAGCGCTATGGGAGTATGTGAATCTCTCCATGGGCTCGCGGAGCCGGGAGGGCCTGGAAGCCGCCGCCGCCCATCTGGCTCGAGCCATCTCCCTGGCTGGCGTCAACGTCGTCACCTTCATCCTGACGAAGAAGGTGGCGACGAAGCTCAAACAGCGGCCTCCTTCGGCTCCCCTTCAACCAGCGACGCCTCTTGGCACTCCTGCTTTCGGCTCCGAGGCTTCGACGAGAGTGCCTGCGTTGGCCTCCGTCGTCATGCGCCCGTTCAAGGTGCTCGACCTGAAGGCCTTCGCGTCGTGGATTGCAGGCTCACGGAAGAGAGCCGTCAATACCAGGACGCCCGCGATGGAGTATCAGTCGGCTCGGGCCGGCAAGCAGGAGGTTCTCGTCAAGGGCGGCGGTGAAGAAGTCTGGGCGGACGGCGCTCGGCTGGACGACGCCCACCTGCTGGAGGTCAAGCACGTCGAGAAGCCGGACTCGAGCCCCTTCATCGCGGAGTCGACGTGTGAGGAGTTCATCCGCTCGATGATCCGGGAGAAGGAGCGTATCCAGTTCAAGCGATACGCGGCCGTCATCGCGGATCCGGAGACCCCCGCTGTAGGGCTGGAGATCATCGTCAATGATGCTCGGGCGGCCCCTTTCTTCGAGCTGCTCATGCACGAGCTGGGCATCCCCGGTCGGGTCGTCGTCCGGCCGTAGAGGACTCCATGGACTACCTCGTTCTTTCCAAGTCGGAGTGGCGGACTTCTCCCCAGGAGCTTACCCGCCATCTGCTCTCCCGCTGGCCGGACGCTACCCTCCAGGAGGTGAGCGGACCCGACAGCGAGAGCCTGCGCTTCAAGCTGAAGATGACCCACTCCGAGCTGTGGGGCTCCCTGTTCCACCAGGGCCAGGGCGTCTTCTTCGAGGGGGAGCTCGAAGACGTCGCCGACTTCGCTCTCTGGTTCCGCTCCCTTGCTCCATTCACGGCGCCGCTGCTGTTCTGCGACGAGGCCATGAACGGTAGTCTCGAGTTGGTTCCTGGTACCTCGCGGGAGGACATCTTCCGGCTCTACGGGCACACACCCGGGCCCTCGGGTAG
>QKJM01000843.1 GCA_003249315.1 Archangium sp. | reverse complement strand
CAGACCGGGATGGGGCGACTCGACGAAGCCGCGGAGGAGATCCGGATTGGCGCCCGCCAGGCGGAGGGCGGTATGCACCTGAGCGAGGAGCGAGTTGTAGCGCTCCTCGGGACCGAGAGGCGCCACGGACGGCGGCGGGGCCACGAAGGAGCCCGAGGGCCGCTTGGGCGTGGGCTGCTGCACGAGCAACGCGCCCTCGCCCACCCGCTTCTCCACCCAGGAGAGGAAGGAGTGGAGGCTGCCCTCCCAGACGGCACCCAGCTCCCTCATGGTGGTGCCACCAGAAGCCTTCTCGAAGAGGGCCTCCTCCCCGGGCTCGGGAGGCGGGGCTTCCGGACTGAGCGCCACGTGAAGCTCGTCCGGGAAGCGCCGGCGAAGCCGCGCCACCGTCTCGCCTCGCTTGAGACCCTGGAGGACCAGATCCCGCGTGCGCTCGGGAAGCTTCACGGAGTCCCCCGTCTCCGGTGGACGGCCCTCGAGGAAGAGGAAGCTGCCCTCCCTCATCTCGAAGAGGCCGAGCACCACCTCGCGCACCAGATACGTCATGGCGCTGTAGAGATGGGACTCGGAGAGGAAGCCCTCGCGGGTGAGCACCTGACCGATGCGCTGGGTGGGCGTCACCTTGGCCAGGGCGCGGTGGAGCTGCTCCGAGGAGATGAAACCCAGCCGCACCGCCACGGCGCCCAGCCGCTCGTGACGCACGCTGGAGACGGCGAAGAGGGCCTGCCCGTCCCGGAAGGTAACGGTGCGCTGCACCTCTCCGTGCTGGACGAGGAGCTGGCCACTGCGGATGCCCGTGAGGATGTGGCCGAACACCTCCTCCATCGCCAGGGAACTCAGGCTGCCAGCGAAGAAGCCAGTGAGTCCGGGGGACTCCCGCAACAGCAACATCCCCTCGGGCGCATGGAAATACGCCGCGAGGGGATGGCCGGGAGAGAGGCTGGCGGCGAGCGACCGCTCCAGTTCGAGCGCGGTCGGCTCACCACCCAACCCCAGGCGAGGCGTGGCCTTGGGAGGCGTCGCCACGCGGGAAACTCCTACTTCTTGGCCTGCAGCTCGGCGTCGATGACGCTCTTGAACTCCTCGAGGGGCTGCGCGCCGGAGAGCATGATGCCGTTGATGAAGAACGCCGGCGTCCCGGAGACACCCACCTTCTTGCCAGCCTCCAGGTCCGCCTTCACCACCTCGGCCTGCTTGCCGGACTCGAGGCACTCGTTGAACTTGACCGCGTCCAGGCCCACCGTCTGGGCGTACTCCTGGAGCTGCGGCACCTCGAGCGCCTTCTGGTTCTCGAAGAGCACGTCGTGGTACTCCCAGAACTTGCCCTGATCGGCGGCGCACAGCGCGGCCTCGGCGGCCTTGGGCGCCTGCGGGTGGAAGTCCAGCGGGAACTGGCGGAACACCACTCGCACCTGATTCGGGTAGGCCTTCACCACCTCGTCCACCGTCTTGCTGGCGCGGCTGCAGAACGGGCACTGGAAGTCGCTGAACTCGACGATCGTGACCGGCGCCGACTCAGGGCCGCGCGCGGGACCCGTGGCCGCCACCTCCTTGCGCTCCACCGGCGGGCGCGGGGGCTCGGGCAGCATGATCTGGATGTTCGCCTGCTTCTTCAGCTCCGCGAACAGCTCGCGCGCCCGCTCCTGCTTCTTCGAGCCGGTGAGGAAGTCGACGATCTGCGGGCGCACCTGCTCGAAGGTGGTCCCCGGCGGCAGCCGCTCCTTGGACTCGTCAAACAGCTTGCGGATCTCCTCCTCGGGCGGCTGGGCGATCTTGTCGTCCACCTCCGCCTTGAGGAACTCCTCCTCCGTCATCCCGCGCTTCTTGGCCTCGGCCTGCACCAGCCGCTCCACCACGAAGCCCTCCAGCCCCTGCTTGCGGAGCTGGTACTTCTGCTTCTCCAGGTTGGCCAGCGGCTCCTTGATGCGATCGTTGAGCTCACCGAAGGTGATCTTCTGTCCGTCCCCGTAGGTGGCCACGACCGTGTCGGGCGAGGGCTCCGCCGTGGTGGAAGTGGCGGTGGGAGCAGTCGCCGGGGCTTTCTCTTTGTTGCAGCCGGCGAGGAGGGAAGCCGCCAGGAACGCGGCCATGACGGTGGAAATGGAACGAGTGGGCATGGGACGGGTGGTGTAGTCGAGAAAACCCCGACATCGCAAAGAAATTCTCAGGCTTCAGGCAACCAGCGGCTCGAGACCCCCCAGTTCGGGCAGCCGCAGCTCGGGCAGCTCCAGATGCTTGCGCGCGGAGACCAGCTCATAGCTGCTGGGGTCGGCGAGCACCTTCTGCACCAGCTTGTGATTGAGCGCGTGCCCGGTCTTGAAGACCTTCAGGTGCCCCACCACGGGCCGGCCGAAGAGGGACACGTCGCCGATGGCGTCGAGGATCTTGTGCCGGACGAACTCGTCGGGGAAGCGCAGTCCCTCGGGATTGAGGATGGAGAACTCGTCCACCACGATGGCGTTCTCCAGCGTGCCACCCCGCGCCAGCCCCATCTTCTTGAGCATCTCCACGTCCCGGAGGAAGCCGAAGGTGCGCGCGCGGGAGATCTCCCGGGCGAAGCACCGGTCCGAGAACTCCATCTCGAAGGACTGCTCGGTGATGAGCGGGTGCTTGAAGTCGATGGAGCAGGAGACGCGGAAGCGGCTGGCGGGCGACAGGGAGGCCTCCTTGTCCCCGTCCATCACCGTGATCGGCTTGCGGATGACGAGCAGGCGCCGCGGCTCCTCCTGCTCGCGCACGCCGGCCTCGGAGATCAGGGCCGCGAAGGGAGCGGCACTGCCATCCATGATGGGCACCTCGGGGCCATCCAGCTCCACCCGCGCGTTGTCCACGCCCATGCCGGCCAGCGCCGACATCAGGTGCTCCACCGTGCCCACCCGCACCCCGTCCTTGCCCAGCGTGGTGGCCAGCGAGGTGTCCACCACGTGCTCCGCCAGCGCGGGAATGGCCACCGGACGGGGCGTGTCCGTGCGCACGAAGACGATTCCGTGGTTCACCGGCGCCGGCAGCAGCGACAGATTGACCTGCGCTCCGGAGTGGAGCCCGATGCCCCGGAAACGGACCGGCTCGGAGAGAGTGCGCTGGTTGTACGTGTTGGAAGACATGTTCGGTCCGAAGTGTTCACTAAGGGTCTGACGTGTCGCGCTTTTGTTGCAATCCACAGGCCAGCGGTTCCATCCAGGAAAGAATGCCCATGGGGACCGAGCAGCACCCCCAAGTGAGCAGAATCGCTCGGGTTTCCCGCTGGCGAGCCGCAGTGGCCCGAAGCGAACAGGAGCCCTCACCCTTCGGGACGTTGTGTCCCTACCCTCACACCCTGACAGAAATGTCAGGGGCGTCCCAACCGTCGCTCCCCCGATGACGCGCCGCGGGGGCGGTGAATAACGCAGGGCGCTGCCCGGAATCAAACGGTTGGTTGACGAAACCGTGACTCCCAGGGCGGTTGCGGTGACGAGAAGCGGACACCCGCGTCAGCGGGCGGAGACGAGGAAGCGGTCGCGGAGGAGCTCGGCCTCGGCGCGGTCGAACGAGAAGCCGCGCAGATAGGTGCGCCGGCTGATGGCGGCGAAGGTGTTCTCCAGCACCTGGGAGAAGCCGCGCAGATCCTCGATGAGGCGGGTGCGGATGGCGGGGCCCTCTGGAGGCCAGGGCAGCTCGGTGAGGAGCAGGGAGAAGCGATCGAAGGCGTCGTGGTCCACGTAGCGCAGGAGCTGATAGCTGCCGGCCTGGAAGTAGTCGAGGAAGGCGACGAGGCTGGAGATGATGCTCTCCGCGGCGGTCACGTCGTCATTGCGCAGGTGGTTCTCCACGGCACGGCACAACTGGGCGAAGACCCAGAGGTCCTTGCGCAGCCGCGCGGCGGACTCCACGGCGGAGGAGAGCTGCTCGAAGGGGGCCTCTCCGGAGGCGGAGCCAGGAGCGAGCGCCTCGGTGAGGGCCACCACCTGGGCCTTGACGAGCTGGGCGAAGGCGTAGGAGGCGCGGGCGGCGGCGGCGCGATCCCTGTCCAGCTCCACCAGCACCTCACGGGAGATGCGCCCGGTCTCCCGGGCGAGATCCCTCGCCACGCGCAGGCACGCGGCCTGGAGGGGCTTGGGACCGGCCTTGGGGGCCAGCTCGTCGCGCAGGTAGCCCACCAGACTCAAGGCCTCGCTGCGCACCAGGCTGAGCACCACCCGCACCCGCCTGGGAATCGGCCCCTGCGCGTCCTGGCCCACGAAGTCCAGGTAGTGCAGGAGGCGGAACAGGGCCAGGTACGCGGTGGTGTAGAGGGGCCTCGCCTCGGGCGGCACCGAGACCAGCAGCTCCAGCAGCCGCACCGAGCGCACCCGATCATGCTCCACGCGGAACTCGGTGAGCCGGAAGGGGCGGAAGTAGCGGTTGAGGACGATCTCCCGCAGGACGAGGTTGCCCACGTCGGTGAAGAGGTTGTAGCCCACCACGGGAAGCTGCAGCAGGGAGTCGATCAGGTTGCGGAGCGACTCGAAGGACTGACGCAGGACGAAGAGGCTCTCCTGGGGCGTCTCCTGATCCAGCTCATCCTCGAAGCGGGAGCGACGGACGCGATCGTCGGCGAGCTGCGTCTCCACATAGCGGCGAAACTGGAGCTTCTGGTCCGAGCCCGGATCCATCAGGTGGCGGGCCAGTCGGATGGCCTGGCTGAGGGTGGCGCGGACGTCCTTGAGCTCCTCGCGAAAGTCGCGGGTGACGAGCGGCTCCTCGCCGGTAGCCACGGCCCCGTTGTCGTGGACATAGCGCTCGACGGCGCGCAGGAGCATCTCGAACTCGAAGAGGAGCTCCTCGCGGGCCTCGACGCCAAGGGCGCGCAGCCAGCGCTCTCGCTCGGAGAGAAAACCGGAGCGGCTCCCCTGAGAGGCGCGGATGAGCTCCGTGTAGAAGTCCGTGGAGACACGGGACATGCGAGGCGGAGAAACGGCGGGTGCGGTGCTCACCAGAGGGACCCCTGCGCCGAGGGAGGCGCCTTCATGTTGAAGTAGGAGTACGCGCGGTGCGTGGCCACGCGGCCTCGCGGGGTGCGTTGGAGGAAGCCCTCCTGCATGAGGAAGGGCTCGTACACGTCTTCGATGGTATCTCGCTGCTCGCCCACGCTCGCGGCGATCGTCTCCACGCCCACCGGTCCCCCACCGAACTTCTCCAGGATGGTGAGGAGGACCTTGCGATCCATCGCGTCCAGGCCGGACGCATCCACGCCCAGCCGGGTGAGGGAGCTGGAGGCGAGCTCCTCGGTGATGCGACCGTCGCCCTCCACCTGGGCGAAGTCGCGCAGCCGGCGCAGCAGCCGATTGGCGATGCGCGGGGTGCCACGGGCGCGGGTGGAGATCTCCCGGGCGCCCCCCCGCTCCAGCTTCACGCCGAGGATACGGGCCGAGCGAGCGAGGATGAGCGCCAGGTGCCCGGGCTCGTAGTACTCCAGCCGCTCCTGGATCTGGAAGCGGTCTCGCAGCGGCGAGGTGAGCAGACCGGTGCGGGTGGTGGCGCCGACGAGGGTGAAGGGAGGCAGATCGATCTTCATCGCCCGGGCGGCGGGGCCGGTGTCGATGGTGATGTCCAGCCGGAAGTCCTCCATGGCGGGGTAGAGGTACTCCTCGACGGCGGCGTTGAGGCGGTGGACCTCGTCGATGAAGAGGATGTCGCGCTCGTTGAGGTTGGTGAGGAGGCCGGCCAGGTCTCCCTTGCGCTCGAGGGCGGGACCGCTGGTGACATGGATGCCGACCCCCAGCTCGTTGGCCATGAGGTAGGCCAGGGACGTCTTGCCCAGGCCCGGGGGACCGGAGAAGAGGCAGTGATCGAGCGCCTCCCCGCGGCTCCTGGCCGCCTGGACGTAGACCTTGAGCTTCTCGACGACGGCCCCCTGGCCGACGTACTCGTCGAAGGAGCGCGGCCGGAGGGAGGCTTCGAGGCGCACCTCGTCGTTGCTCGCCTCTCCGGACAGCGTGTCGGACTTCCGCTTCGCCATGGTGGTGCCACCCTACCAAGAACGGCGCCTGTGTCGCTGGCCATCTGCCGGCGGTAGACTCCGCCCCCTCGGCCGGATGGCCGACTGCCCGGGGAGCGCCCCTACCAAGAGGCGATCAGGTGACCTTCAGAGGAAGCGGCGAGGCCTCGGCGCAGGACGCATGGCGTGACACAGCCTTTCCCGGGGTGAACACATGAGCGCTCCCTTCCGTGCCCTTCCCTTCCTCGCCGAGGCCCGAGCCGAGCGGAGCCCCGGCTCGCGCGTACAGAAGCTCCGCCGAGCCACCCTGGAGGCGCGCGAGGCCTTCGTGGCTGGTGGCCCGCTCCGGGCCGTGGCCACCTGCGACCTGGTGACCTTCCCCTACCCGGCGCTGTTCGCCTTCAGCGGAGGGGCGCTGTCTCCGGCGCCCTATGTGATGATGACGAGCCGCATGCAGGTGGTGCAGTACGACGACGACGAGGGCGTCCGCCGCACGCTCCTCTTCAACCCGAGCGACTACGAGCGGGGACGGATGACGCCCTTCTTCCGCTCGCTGAGAGAGAGGTATGGGGAGCTCGTCTCGGACAAGGTGATGACGCGGCGGCACGGCACCGTGAAGAGCCGGCTGGCGGAGCTGGGGCTGCTGCCGGAGGACGTGGACTACATCGCGTTCGACCACCTGCACGTCCAGGACGTGCGCGGCTGGATGGGGGGAAGTGGGGAGCAGGCGTACTTCCCTCGGGCGAAGCTGCTGGTGCAGCGAGAGGAGTGGGAGTCGGTACGGCACCCGCATCCTCTGGAGAGGGTCTGGTACGTGCCGGGAGGAACGGACGGAGTGCCGGAGGAGAGGGTGGTGCGGCTCGAGGGGGACGCGTGGCTGGGCAGGGGCGTGGCGCTCCTCGCGACGCCGGGGCATACCCAGGGGAACATGTCGCTCGCGGTAGCCACGAACAAGGAGGTGTTCGTGGTGAGCGAGAACGGGGTGGCGACGGAGTGTTATACGCCGCTGCAGTCGCGAATCCCCGGTGTACGCGCCTTCGCCGAGCAGATGGGCTGGGAGGTGGTGCTCAATGGCAACTCGACGGGGAGCTCCCTGGATCAATACGCCTCGATGCTGGTGGAGAAGCTCTTCGCGGGGCCGTCCCGAGTGGAAGGCGCCTTCGTGAACTTCCACCCCTCCTCCCTCCTGACGGGCTCCGTCCTCGCCCCAGGCTACACGCCGACCCTCACCCTGCCGGCACCGAACCATGGGGACATCCGGCCGGCCCCGGCGGCGCGTCGGGTGGCCTGAAGCTCAGGCGCCCGGGGGCTTCCGAGGCAGCTCCGTCCCCAATACGACCTGCATGAGCTCCATCAGCCCGGGCCAGGCCTCGGCGGACAGCCACAGCCCTTCCTGCACATGCTCGGCGGCCATGGACAGCGAGGAGGACTCGAAGAGGCGGGCCGGGACCGCGCCCTCCGCGGGGAGAGGCCCGGAGATCACCAGCCGCTGACCATCCCAGCTCATGCCGGGAGGCATCACGGGATCCAGCACGGCGCGCAGGGCCGACTTCCCAGCCCCCACGCGGAGGACACCATGGACCAGGGCGGAGGCCACGCGAGACTCCTCCAGTTCGACCCGGCCTGGAGTGAGCAGGGTGACGCTGTAGCGGCCAGTGGACAGATCCAACCGCTCGAGTGACACCTCCACCCGCAGCTTCCAGCCGGCCACCGCCAGCCGCACGTCGTAGGCATGGGCGAGGGCGGACCACTCCCCCAGTGTGAGCGCGTCCACGTCACGCAACACCCGACGGGTCAGCGCCTCCACCCGACCATGGGACAGGCGCAGGCGCCGCCGGGTGACATCCACCGTCACCTCCCCCGAGAGGGCCGCGGGCAGCCGACCCACCCACTCCCTGGCGCTCTCCCACCACCTCGAATGACCGGCCATGCAGCACCCTCCTGAGGGCAACCCCCGTGTCTTAACCCGACCCCCCTGGGATTCAAGCGGGATGACACACCATCTGTCCCTTCCGCGCCTCCCGGCAGATGGGCGTATGATGCATGCGCACATGACAACCGATTCCCCAGATGGCTCCCCCCCTCCGTGGAAGGAGGTCCACCTCGCGGTGCTCGCCACGCTCGACGCGCTGGTGAAGTCCAACGGATGGGTCCAGACCGCGGCCGCGGTCGGAATCGAACCCATCTTCGAGCGCGTACTCAAGCAGGCCTGCGTCGGTCCACGGGTGGCGCCGGAGTCCTACCTCGACACCATCTCCCGAGAGCCCGCCCTGCGCGCGGAGATCCAGGAGCGGCTCGCGCGCCTGGCGGCCCACCCGGAGCTGGTGAGCCTGCGCCGCGAGTCGCAACGCCGCGAAGCGGAGCACCACCTGTACTCGCTGCGCTACGTCCTCTCGGGCCGCGAGCCCCCCCCACACGTCTGGGAGGCAATGGACGAGCGGGAGCAGGCACAGCTACGCGCGTCGGCGCGGTCGGGCGAGGAACGGGACGACGAGATGCTACCCCGGGTGGAGCGAGCGCTGGAGAAGCTGGCCACGGACGGCCCCTGGGCCTATGGCGAGTGCGAGGACTGCGGCGTCCCCGTCCTGCTCGAGCGGCTGCAGCTCATCCCCTGGGCGGAGTGCTGCGCGCCGTGTCAGCGCGAGCGCCAGGGCACGCCAGCGGACCGTCCGCCGGTCGTCGCGGTGATGTACTTCTGAGCGGGCTCAGGCGCTGGTGCGCAGCAGCTTGAGGGCCTCGCGGACGAGGGACTGGAGCGCGGCCTCGGCCCCGAGGCGCTCGCTGGCGACCTCCGCGGCCTTCTCCGCCTGGGGCTGCTTGTAGCCGAGGTTGACGAGCGCGGAGACGAGATCCGCCATGTTCTCGGACACGGGCGCGGAGGGCTTCGCCTCCGAGGCCACCTGCTCCAGGTGCAACGTCTTCACCTTGTCCTTGAGCTCCAGCACCAGCCGCTCGGCCGTCTTCTTCCCCACTCCGTGAATCTTGGTGAGGCGCGCCACCTCACCGCGACCCAGCGCGGCCACCAGCTCCGGCACCTCCATGCCGGACATCACCGACAGCGCCAGCCGCGGACCCACGTGAGACACGGAGGTCAGCAGCATGAAGAGTTCCTCCTCGGCGCGGGAGAGGAAGCCGAACAGCTCGAAGGCGTCCTCGCGCACCACGGTGCGCACCCGCACCTGAACGGGCTCGCCCTCGGGAGGCAGCCGGCCCAGCGTGAGCGTGGAGAAGGCGACACGGTAGCCCACCCCACCCACGTCGATGACAGCCTCGTCGAGGCCCTTCTCCAGGACGTTGCCGCGCAGTGCCGCGATCATGTCGACTCCGGTCTCCGGTAGGAGGGCGCCAGCCTGTCGACGAGCTGCCCCTGCGCCGACTTGCGGCGCGACTTGGAAGCCTTGCCGCCCGACACCGGCACGGCGGCCCGACCCTGGTTGAGGTGGCAGATGGCCACCGCGAGCGCGTCGCTGGCGTCCGCGCGCTCCAGGATTTCAATCCCGAGGAAGGTACACACCATCCGCGACACCGCGTCCTTGTCTCCCGCCCCTCCGGCGCCCACCGAGCGCTTCACCCGGGCGGGCGGGTACTCGTATACGGGCAACCCCGCCTGGGCCGCGGCCAGCAGCGCCACCCCTCGGGCATGCCCCAGGATCAACGCGCTGCGCGCATTGCGGAACGTGAAGACGCCCTCCACCGCCGCCGCCTCGGGTCGGTACAGCGTCACCGCGGTGACGAGGGCGCCATGCAGCTCCTTGAGGCGCAGCTCCAGCGAGGCACTGGCATCCACCTTGATGACCCCGTGCCCCACATGGACCAGCCGGCCGCGCCGCTCCTCCACCACGCCATACCCCATGAAGCGGCTACCGGGGTCGATACCTAGGACACGCACGTTCCTCTCCAGGAGTGACGGAACAGGGGTTCAGCCCTCCTATAGCGCGCGGGCCGCCCCCTGTCGACGCTCCCCTGGGGGCACTACGCCGAGAGCGACTCCAGCAGGGCGTCGTCGATCTCGAAGTTGGCATGCACGTTCTGCACGTCGTCGTTGTCCTCGAGCATCTCCATCAGCTTGAGCATCTTCCTCGCGTTGTCTCCCTCGAGCGTGAGGGTGTTCTCGGGGAGGTACGTCCACTTCTGCTCGCCCAGGGACAGGCCGGACGCCTCGAGGGCGGTGCCCACCTCGTGCAGGTCCGCCGGGGCGGTGCGCACCTCGAAGCCATCCTCGCCATGGTTGATGACGTCCTCGGCGCCGGCCTCGATCGCCTTCTCCATCACCTGATCCTCGGAGGGACCGGACTTGACGGAGATGACCCCCTTCTTGTGGAACATCCAGCTCACCGAGCCGTCCGCGCCGAGGTTGCCACCCCCCCTGGAGAAGATGCCGCGCACGTCGCTGACGGTGCGGTTGCGGTTGTCGGTGAGGCACTCGACGAGCACGGCCACTCCGCCGGGGCCATAGCCCTCGTAGATGAGTTCCTCGTAGCTCTCACCCTCGAGCTCTCCGGT
>QKJM01000466.1 GCA_003249315.1 Archangium sp. | reverse complement strand
AGTCTCGCTGCATGCTGGTGGTGCCCAGGGGCTCCGTCCAGCCCGAGGGGGTGGATTCATCCGTCCATGTCCTGGAGAGCGAGCAGGTGACACCCCACGAGGTGCTCGAGCTGCTGGAGCATGATCTGCACCGCGGGGTGCATGACCTGCGCGCCCAGGAGGCGGTCCCCTTCTACTGTCCGGTGCTGTTCCGGGAGCTGGGTCGCGAGGAGCGCTGGCACTCCTGCTTCTCGCACGATGTCAGCCCGGGTGGCCTCTTCCTGAGCACCCTGGCGCCCGCGCGGGTGGGCGCCGCGCTCGAGCTGCGCATCTTCCTCACCACCACGGGCGAGGAACTCGAGGGGACCGGGGTGGTCGCCTGGTCCAACCCCTGGTTTCCCGGCGGCGCCTTCTCCGCCCCGGTGGGCATGGGCATCCAGTTCCTGGGCATGAGTCCCAAGCGGCTCGCGCGCCTCCGAGAACTCTGCAGCACCTCCATATTTTGAGTTCCGACGTTCCTGGAAGGAAGACAAGCCATGTCGCGGAAGAAGATCCTCCTCGTGGATGACTCCAACACCGTGTTGATGATGCACCGGATGGTGCTCCACGGCCTGAACCATGAGCTGCTGTTCGCCCGGGATGGGTGCGAGGCGGTGGAGAAGGCCGTGGCCGAGAAGCCGGACCTCATCTTCATGGACGTGATGATGCCGAAGAAGACGGGCCTGGACGCCTGCCGCGAGCTGCGAACGCATGAGGAGTTCGCCAAGACGCCCATCCTCCTGGTCACCACCCGCGGTGAGCCCCAGAACGTGGAGGCTGGCTTCGAGGCCGGCTGTACCGAGTACGTCACCAAGCCCTTCGACAGTGCGCAGATCCTCTCGAAGGTGCGCCATTACCTCGGGGACTGAGAGAGAGAGGCGTGTCCATGAGCGAAGAGGATGAAGTCCCGGCCGAGCCGCGGGACGAGAGTGCCCGGCTGCATGAGCAGGTGCGGGAACTCTCGGCCGAGCTACAGCGGCTGCGCACCCGGGAGGCGGAGCTGGTGGCCCAGGTGGACGCGTTGGAGCAGGCGCAGCGGCTGAATCTGGCCCGCTCCTCCTTCGCCGAGGAGCAGGCCGGGCGTCTGTCCCGGCTGTATGTGGCCTCGTACCGCCTCAACGAGGCTCGAGACCCCCGGCAGGTGCTCGAGGCCATCCAGGAGATCATCAGCAACATCATCGGCTCGGAGGAGATGGGCATCTTCCGGCTGGACGATGCCAGTCGGACGCTGTCGCTGGTGCTCTCCTCGGGGATCGAACCGGGCCCCTTCAGCTCCATTCCCCTGGGCTCCGGACCCATTGGCAAGGTCGCGCTCACCGGGGAGACCTTCGTGGCGCCCACCGCTCTGCGCGCCGGCCAGTCGCATCCGGACGAGGTGTCCGCCTGTGTTCCGCTGAACATGGAGGATCGGGTGAATGGTGCCATCGCCATCTTCGGGCTGTTGCCGCAGAAGCTGGCGCTGGAGGAGGTCGATCGCGAGCTGCTCACGCTGCTGGCCATGCAGGCGGGGCCGGCGCTCCAGCGCGCGGAGAAATACGGGGACAACGTTTCGGCCAAGGACTCATGAGCACCCAGAGCCCTTCTCCCTCCCTGGGTTCGCAGATCCCCCAGCTGTTCGTGCATCCCGGACAGGTAGTGGCCAGCGCAACGCCCGGCGTCTTCATCACCATCCTGGGCACCTGCGTCTCGGTCTGCCTGTTCGACGCCAAGGTCAGGGTGGGGGGCATCAACCACTTCCTGCTGCCCTACGGGGTGGGCCTGGAAGGCTCCGCCGCGCGCTATGGTAATGTCGCCATGGAGCGCTTGCTGAGCGAGGTGCTCGCCCTGGGCGCCTCCAAGTCTCGCCTGCAGGCCAAGGTTTTCGGTGGCATGACGGGTAGCCTGCCGGCTTCCAACCCTCGCAACCTCGGGGCCAGCAACGTGGCCTTCGCCTTGCAGAGCCTCGAGCAGGAGCGAATCCCGGTGGTGGCGCGGGACGTGGGCGGCGAGCGGGGGCGAAAGCTCATCTTCCAGAGCCAGGACGGCACGGCCTGGGTGAAGCACTTCTAGGAGCATCATGGAGGAGATCGATCTACAGGCAGTGCTGGCCGTCTTCGTGGAGGAGGCGGCGGACATCCTCTCCATCCTGGAAGAGTCCCTGCTGGCGCTGGAGACGAAGGCGGACGACGAGGAGCTGCTGCACTCGCTGCAGCGCCACGCGCACAACCTCAAGGGCAACGCGCTCACCGTTCACCTGATGGGGGCGATGCAGGCCGCGCACGCGCTGGAGGATGCACTGCAGGCGCTCGCCCAGCGGCGCCTGGAGGTGTCGGCGGAGCTGGTGTCGCGGATGTTGCACGTGGTGGACGTGCTGCGCGAGCTGGTGGCGCGGGCCTCGTCCGAAGACAAGGAGCTGTCGCCCGCACAGCGGACGGTGGTGAGCGAACTGCGAGCTCAGTTGGAGGCTGGGAGCTCTGGCGAGGCGCCGCCCCGGGTGGAGGCTCCGGCGCCGCCCGTCGAGGAGGAGCCGAGCGCGGCTCCGGTGGATCCCAACGCCACCCGGGCCCGCACCCTGCGGGTGGAGACGGAGAAGCTGGATCGGCTGTTGGATCTGGTGGGGGAGATCACCATCGCTCGGGGCCGGCTCACGCAGTACCTCTCCGAGCGCGCCGCCATGGACGGCACGGCGCGGGAGGCGCTGGACGTGCAGCGCGAGGCGGATCGCCTGTACCTGGAGCTGCAGGAGCGGGTGATGAAGGCGCGGATGGTGCCGGTGGGGCCTCTCTTCCGTCACTACCAGCGCAGCGTCCGCGAGCTGGCCTCCTCCTGCGGCAAGCTGGTGCGCCTCACCATCGAGGGGAGTGACGTGGAGGTGGATACCTCGGTGGTGGAGAGGTTGAGGGATCCGCTGATGCACATGGTCCGCAACGCGGTGGACCATGGGCTGGAGCTACCGGAGGTGCGCATGGACCAGGGGAAGGATCCCTGCGGAGAGCTCGTGCTGAGGGCGTCGCACGAGTCGGGCAACCTGGTGGTGGAGGTGTCGGACGATGGCGGAGGCATCCGCCGGGACAAGCTGCGCGAGCGGGTGAAGGGGCTGGTGGACGCGCCGGAGAAGCTGGACGACGCGGAGCTGCTGCGGTTCATCTTCGAGCCGGGCGTCTCCACCGCGGCCTCCGTCACCACGCTCTCCGGCCGAGGCGTGGGCATGGACGTGGTGCGTCGGCAGGTGGAGGCGCTGCGCGGCTCGGTGGACGTGGAGAGCCGGGAGGGGAAGGGCACCACGGTGTTTCTGCGCCTGCCGCTCACCCTGGCCATCATCGAGGGCTTCCTGGTACGCGCGGTGGACGAGGTGTACGTGCTGCCGCTGGACACGGTGGTGGAGTGTCTGGATCTCCCCGCCGAGGAGCACCACCGCGGTGGAGCCTTCGGCATCATCAACCTGCGCGGCGCTGCCATTCCCTATGTGCGGCTGCGGCACCGCTTCGAGCTGGAGGGCCCGCTGCCCGCACGCGAGAACGTCGTCATCCTCGAGCAGTCCGGCCGCCGCGTCGGCCTGGTGGTGGATGCGTTGCTGGGCGAGGGCCAGGCGGTCATCAAACCCCTGGGCCGCCTCTTCCACGGACTCTCCGGAGTCTCCGGCTCCACCATCCTCGGCGATGGTCGTGTTGCCCTCATCCTCGACGTAGCCGCGCTGCTACGCGAGGCCATGGCCCGTGACTCCTCCCGTCCCACGAGCAACTCCACCGCGGCATAGCCCTGCCTGACCTGAATCCATCCCTCGGGTCTCCGGGCCCGTCTTCGTCTACTCACTGCGATAGCGAGCGAGAACCGTGCTCCAGAATGTTGGTATTGGAAAGAAGCTGTATCTGGCCTTCGGCCTGATGATCGCCATCCTCCTGGGGGTGGTGGGGATGTCCTATTCGAGCTTCGAGGAACTCTCGGATGCCAATCGTTGGGACAGGCACACCTACGAGGTGCTCGTCGAGGCGCATGAGCTGCTCGTGGCGCTCATCGACATGGAGACGGGCATGCGCGGGTTCGCCATCACCGGGGAGGAGAAGTTCCTCGAGCCCACCACCGCCGGGAAGTCGACCTTCGCCCGGCACTTCTCGCGCGTCAAGGAGCTGACGGCGGACAACCCGCGGCAGCAGGAGCGCATGCAGTCTCTCCGCGAGGAGTACCAGCGTTGGATCTCCACGGATCTGGAGCCGCTGTTGGAGCTGCGCCGCCAGGCCACCCAGGGCGAGGTGGATGAGTCCGAGGTCATCGCCTTCGTGGCCACCGCGCGCGGCAAGCAGAACATGGATACCATGCGCGCGCTGGTGGAGGAGCTCACCGATGAGGAGGTGCGGCTGCTGGAGGAGCGCTCGAAGAGTGTCACGGCGCTGGAGAACCTCATGAACCAGACGCTGATGATCGGAGGGCTGCTGGGCTCGGTGCTGGCGGTGCTGCTGGCGCTGGTGTTGGGGCGCAGCATCATCGTCCCGCTCAACGAGGCGCTGGGGGTGATGACGCGGCTCTCGCAGGGAGATCTCTCGGCCGAGGTGGAGGTGCGGAGCAAGGATGAGACGGGCCAGATGATGTCGGGCATGCGCGAGCTGGTGCGTTCGCTGCGGTACATGACGAAGGTGGCCGAGTCCATGGCGTCGGGAGATCTGACGGTGCAGGTCGCGCCGCGCTCGGAGAACGACACGCTGGGCCGGGCCTTCGGCAGCATGGTGCAGAAGTTGAGCACGATGATCGGCGAGGTGCGCTCGGGGGCCTCGGCGCTCTCGTCCGCGGCCTCGGAGGTGTCGTCCACCTCGCAGATGCTGTCGCAGGGCACCAGCAGCCAGGCCGCCTCCGTGGAGGAGACGAGCGCCACGCTGGAGCAGCTCAGCTCCACCATCACCCAGAACGCGGAGAACAGCCGGCTCACCGAGCAGATGGCGACCAAGGGGGCGCGGGACGCGGAGGAGAGCGGCCGGGCCGTGGCCGAGACGGTGCAGGCCATGGCCTCCATCGCGGAGAAGATCTCCATCGTGGAGGAGATCGCGTACCAGACGAACCTGCTGGCGCTCAACGCGGCGGTGGAGGCGGCGCGCGCGGGCGAGCACGGCAAGGGCTTCGCGGTGGTGGCCACCGAGGTGCGCAAGCTGGCCGAGCGCAGCCAGAAGGCGGCCAAGGAGATCGGCGGTCTGGCCGGTGGCAGCGTGAAGATCTCCGAGCGCTCCGGGGATCTGCTCAAGGAGCTGGTGCCCTCCATCCGCCGCACCGCGGAGCTGGTGCAGGAGGTGAGCGCGGCCTCTCGCGAGCAGTCCGTCAGCGTGGGGCAGATGAGCAAGGCCATGGGACAGGTGGATCAGGTGACGCAGCGCAACGCCTCGGCGGCGGAGGAGCTGGCCAGTACGGCGGAGGAGCTGAGCTCCCAGGCCATGGCGTTGCAGCAGCTCATGTCCTTCTTCCGCATCCATGGGCTCGACGACGGCGGCATGCGGATGCAGCGGCATCTGGCGGAGAAGCCGGCCTTCGCGCACGGGGCCCCGCACAGCGCCACGGAGGCGCTGGCGCACGCCACGCACGCCGCGCACGCCCCTCACGCCGCGTCCGACGATTCCAACGCTCCGACGCCCGTCTCCCACGGGCAGGATCTTCGGGACTTCACCCGCTTCTAGGAGGCTTCCGTGACGAGCGGAGAGGACATGGTGGTATCTCAGTACCTCAGCTTCCGGCTGGGGGAGGAGGAGTACGCGGTCCAGATCCTCCGGGTGAAGGAGATCATCGCCTACACCCCCATCACCAAGGTGCCGGGGATGCCGCCCGTGGTTCTGGGCGTCATCAACCTGCGCGGCAAGGTGGTGCCGGTGGTGAGTCTGGCGGCGAAGTTCGCCCTGGAGGCCCGGCCCATCACCAAGTGGAGCTGCATCGTCGTCGTCGAGGCGGATATGGACGGTGAGCGCACCTCGGTGGGGCTGCTGGCGGACGCGGTGAGCCAGGTGTTGGAGCTGTCCCGCCAGGACATCGAGCCGCCTCCGGCCTTCGGCACGCAGGTACACGTGGACTACCTGGAGGGACTGGGGCGCACCGAGGGAGGCTTCGTCCTGTTGTTGGAGCTGGACCGGCTGCTGTCCGTGGCCGAGATGCTGGCGGTGGCGCGGGCGGCGGATGAGACACCGCATCCCTCCCACTCCGGGTCGGAGGGCTCGGGTGGCGAGCACTCCGGGAAGGCGGAGGCTGGAGCGCCGGAGCACGGGTGAGCGCGGGGACTCGGGGAGCGCAGGAGGAGCACCCGCTCACGGACAAGGAGTTCAACCTCATCCGGGAGCTCGTCTATCGACAGGCGGGCATCTTCCTGACTCCGGTGAAGAAGGCGTTGGTGACGGCGCGGCTGGCGCCAAGGCTGCGTGCCTTGGCGCTGGACTCGTTCGGGGCCTACTACAAGCACGTGGTGTCCAAGGGGAACGAGGCCGAGCTGGTGCGGATGCTGGACTGCATCTGCACCAACGAGACGCACTTCTTCCGGGAGCCGACGCACTTCGACTTCCTCGTGCAGCGGGCCATCCCTGAGTGGAGGGAGCAGGCGGCGGCGAGGCTGCGCCCGCGGCGCGTCCGGGTGTGGAGCGCGGCGTGCTCGACGGGGGAGGAGCCCTACTCGCTGGCCATGGTGCTGCTGTCGCAGTTCCCCCCGGGCTCGGGTTGGGACGTGGAGGTGGTGGCGACGGATCTGTCCACGCGAGCGCTGGCGCGCGCGGAGGAGGGACTGTGGTCCATCGACAAGGCCGAGGAGATTCCCCCCGAGTACCGGCGCTCCTTCATGCTCAAGGGGGTGCGCTCGCGGGAGGGGTGGATGCGCGCGGGGCCCGCGATTCGCTCGGTGGTGCGCTTCGCGCGGCTCAACCTCCACGCCGAGAGCTACCCGGGGATGGGCACCTTCGACGCCATCTTCTGTCGCAACGTGCTCATCTACTTCGATGCCGAGTCCAAGACGGGCGTGCTGCATCGCCTGTTGGGGCACCTGGAGCCGCGGGGCTACTTCTTCCTGGGTCTCTCCGAGAGCCTGGCCGGAGTGTCGGTGGCGGCCCGCTGCATCCATCCCGCGGTGTACGTGTCCGCACCGCGTGGGAACCCGCAAGGATAGGCGGGCGGGGGACTCGTCCTGGCCACCGTCACCGAGGTGCTGGAGAAGGCGGATGCGCGGACGGTGCAGCGCACGCAGCAATTGATGGCCTCGCGGTTGAACCTCGCCGGCCCGGAGCTGGAGAGCCTCCTCAGCCTCCACCGGTTGATGGACTGAGCCCCCGGCCAGGAAGCGGAGCCCGGTGGAGCCGCTCCCTGGTCAGGGTCGAGGCTCGACTCGACGTGCTAGTCGAGGTAGCCGAGGGTCTCGCTGCGGTCGACGTACTCGCCCTTGACGGTGTAACCCGAGTACCAGGACGTGTCCTTGGTGCCGTTCAGGTCGTACTGGATGTGGGTGTGGGGACCGGTGGCGTTGCCGGTGCCGCCCTCGTCGCCGACCTGGCAGCGGTCGCACGTGCGGTCGTACGAGTTGGCGGTCTTGTTGAAGTGCCACAGGCGGTAGGTGTAGCCATTCGCCCAGACGTGCTTCGCCTCGTTCTGGTTGCCGCTGCCGTTTCCGTAGCAGACGCTGCCGCTGGTCCTGATGGTCACGTTCCAGTAGACCGAGCCCACCACGCCCGTCTGCACGCCCCAGTAGTTACAGCCGGAGCCGCTGGCGACGTCGATGGCGCCGTGGAATGAACCGCTCGAGTAGTACGTGAGGGCCGTCACCGTGCCGGGGTGGGGAGACCGGACCTCGTGCGCGGTCACTGCCGCGGGGATGAGCGCCAGGGATGCCAGCGCCGCCAGGGTCATCTTCTTCGTGTTGCGCATCATGGTTCCTCTCGAGCCGGTTCATGGCTCGTGTGGGGGAGTTGCTACCGAGCCTGTTGCAGCCGCTGCTTCTCCCTCAGGATCAGGCTCCATTCCTGAAGGTCCATGCCGAGAACCTGAATCCACGCGTCGACCTCGGACACCAGGTTGGGGTCGACGCTCCGGAGCCGCCGCAGCTCGGGCACCGCGCCGGAGAAGCCGAGCTGGGCGATGCTCCGCAGGATGGACTTGCGCACCTCGGCATCCGGCTCGCCGCGGTACATGGTGAGCAGGGACTCCCGGGCGCTGGCCATCTGCTCCGCGGGCACTCCGCCCAGCGCGGTGGCCGCGGCCCGGCGCACGCCGGCATCGTCATTGCGCAGGAGTGAGTGCAGCTTGTCGGCCGACCCGGCGCTGAGCTTCTGGGTGTCGAGGGTGCCGAGGATCGTCGCGGTCACCTTTGGATCCGAGGAGGCGAACGCGGCCGCCACCGCGGTGTCCGAGGCCGGTCCATGGAAGCCCGAGTAGACGTGCTGGATGTCCTCGACGATGTTCGCCGCGGCCTCCTGGCGCACTTCGGGAGAGGGGTCCCTCACCAGGCGTTGGTACATGTCGCCCGTGTTCTCGAGGGCGCTGGTGCGGCGCATGGCGCGCACGGTGGCGGCGCGGAGGGCCGGGTCACGTTCCTCCAGGGCCCGTCTGGCCACGGTCCGGATCGCCTCGGGGTCCGCTCCGCGCTCGGTGCGCGCGATCATGGCGGTGGCCAGGTGCTCGAGCATGAGTGGATCCGTCTCACGCTCGAACGCCGCCTGGAGTTCTTCGGCGGGCAGGGTGACGGCGGACTCCTTCAGCAGGGCCCGCAGGTACTTCTTGTAGGCCTCGGACTTCGACTGGAGCCCGCGACGGATGGAGTCCATCAGGCCCTCGACCGAGCAGGTCTCTCCCTGGAGCCGAGGGCCCGGGTTGCTCTCCTGCGCGGCGGCTGGGGCGGGCAGCAGATGGCAGAGCGTGAGCGCGAGCAGGAGGGGGCGGAAGGACGAGGTGGGTGCCATGGAAGCTCTCGTGCTCAGTCGTGGCGGTCGAGGCAGTGGAAGGGATCCTGCTCGGGCAGGTTGTTCCACACCCGAACGAAGTCGAGCGTGCCGCTCGCGTAGAGCTGCTCGAAGTCGTGGTGGAGCGGCTGGAAGCGCGAGTCGATGAGGGCCATGTTCGCCATGACGGGCAGGGCGGCCTTGCCGGCCACGCGCGCGGAGAAGCGGAAGAGGGCCCAGCGCACGCACTCGGACGTGTCTGTCTCGAAGGTCTTGGTGAACAGCTCCAGCACCTGCTGTTTGTCCTTGGACATGGAGAGGAGGTGCGCCGCCGCGTCCCGGCCGTCCTCGTTGCCCTCGGTGGAGAGGATCCTCGCGTACCGCGCGGTGCTCTCCTCATCGAGGATGGGGGCGACGTGCATGGGCATCATCTGCCCCAGGTAGCGGATCTGCTCGTCGGGCGACTCGACGCTGATGGTGAGCAGCTTGTCCATGTAGGCGGAGATGTCGCCGTTCTGTTTGGAGTCGCGCTTCATGACGCGAGCGATGGTGCGGGTGGCGGCCCAGCCCGCTTCTCCGGAGGCCGGGTTCTTGGCGAAGGTCGCCAGCCGATCGAGCGCGGCGGGCTCGAGCTGCTTCTGCGTGTCCAGGGCAGACAGGATTCCCGCGCGTCGACCCGGCTCGATGCTGTCGTCCAGACCGATGTCCAGCAGCTTCGCCGAGACCTGGGGGAGGTGGATGGCCTCGGAGTCCCGCAGGGCCATCATGAACACCCCGAATGACTTGCCCTGGGCCTCGCGGGCCCAGTCCATCACCTGGAGGGCCCGGTCCGCGTCATTGCCGATGAGCTCCGAGAGTCGCTCCTTCAGGTAGCTCCGGACGAGCGGATCTCCCGAGGCCAGCAGGGGCGCGGCCCACTCGCGGAAGGTGTCGAGCGTCACTGCTTCGTTGAAGCGCTCCAGCTCGCGCCAGCAGACCGTGGTGTCGAAACGCGGAGCCCTGGGCGCATCTCCCATGGTCTGGGGAGCGCTCTGGCCGGTGGTGCCCTTGCGGGAGGGCCTGGGATCCGCGGGCGCGTTGGCCCGGGTTGCCTCGTCTGGCCGCGCGTCCTCACCGGAGTCGGAGGAGAGCAGCCCCACTCCGGCGAGCAGGGCGAGGGCGGCCCCGGCCAGGAGCAGGTGGGATCGCCAGCTCGATGCGTCTGTCTGGGGTGAGGAGCGGGAGGGGGAGTCTGGGGGCATGGACGTTGGGCCTGGCGAGGGGTTTGGGAGCGGCCTCCCCATACAGAAGATACCCCGACTTCTCAGTTATACCAATAAAATGAGAAATCCAAGATAGGCCCGGCATCAGAGGTGAAAAACCCTGTAAATCCAGTGGGTTGTGTCGGTGGCTGAAGGATTGGGAATCTTCCCAGGCTGTTCTGGCCTCTCTCCGCGCCTTCTTGATGGCATGGCCGGCGAGGAAGGGGGGGGAGGCAGCGCGCCGCGCGAACCTGTCTGACAAGCAGACAGGCGAGCGGAAAGAGGGCCCGGCGGCGCCCCCTTTCGACGAGTTCTGGCCTGGGACGAAGTCCTGCTGCTGGTCCA
>QKJM01000145.1 GCA_003249315.1 Archangium sp. | reverse complement strand
GGTCGGCGCTACGGCCTCAGCGGACGCCGCAGCCTCGGCGACCCGGGCATGCTCCTCCGCGGCCGTCCGCTGGGCCTCGGCCGGAGCAGCCCCCTCCACGCTGGGGAAGGGCGTCTGCCACTCGGCGGCCGTCCTCACGTGCTCACCCGGCCCGGCAGCCCCCTCGGAGGGCAGCGCCTCGGCAGCGGCCCCTTCAGCGGCCACCTCGGCAGGAGCCGCGCCCTCGGCGGGAACGGCGCCCTCGGCGGGAACGGCACCCTCGGCGGGAGCCGCGCCCTCTTCACCCTCGGCGGGAGCGGCACCCTCGGCACCCTCGGCACCCTCTCCAGCACGACCGCCCCGACCACGACGACCCCGGCGACGGCGGCGGCGGCGCTTGCGCTCGCCCGCGGCCCCCTCCGCCGTTCCTCCGGCGACGAAGGCGCTGGCGGCCTCGAGATCCTCGTCCTCGCCTTCCTCCTCTCCCTCCTCGCCCTTCTCCTCCTCGGACACGCCAGGGGCCGCGGCGGGCACGGCCTCGCGCCGCTCCTCGGGAGTGGGCTTCGCCTCCTCGGCCTTCTCGGCCTCCTCCTGGCGAGCCTGCTTCTCGCGCTGGCGCTCCTCGCGGCGCCGCTGGGCCTCATCGGCGTCCAGCTTCGCCGCCTCGAAGAAGCGCTCGTCGAGCTCGTACAGCTCCACCGTGGTGACGGTCACCGCGGCCTTCGCCTCGAGGAACTTCTCGCCGAGCGCGTCGCCGCACCACAGCATCACCAGCGAGCCGCTCGACTGGGCCTCCGTACGCGCATCTCCACGCACATCCCCGGCGGACGCCAGCAGGCCCACCTGGGCCGAGTAGTGCCCCAGATCCTTGCGCAGCTCCTGCACCGCCTTGCGATCGATGGAGGGCGTGCCCTTGAGCATCCGGATGGCGAAGCGCAGGTCCACGCTGCCCTCCCGCTTGCGCGCGGTGAGCAGCGGCCCCTCCTTGGAGCGCTTGGCCACCTTCAGCTCGCGGAAGCCCAGCGCATGCATCATCTTCACGACGGACTTCTCGAAGGTGCCCACGTCCAGCTCGCCCAGGCGCTTGCGCACCGTCCGAGCCACGGCCTTGCGCGCGTCCTTCACCGCCATGCGCGCCGACGTCACCACCGCCACGTCGGCCTGGGCCTCGGGGCCAGGAGCGGCGGCGGCGGCTCGCGGCAGCACCGGACGTCCCCCCTCCAGCGGAATCCCCAGCGCGGCGGCGAAGGCGGCCTGCAGCTCCAGCGACGGAGCCTCGCTCGGCGCTCCCGCGCGCTCCAGGGCCACCTCTCCCGTATCCGGGGTGAGGGAGAACTGGGGCCGCCGACCCGCGTCGATACGCCGCTGGTTGTCCTCCAGCAGCGCGGTGAGCAGCGCCTCCACGTTGCAGTCCTCGGGCGCCAGCTCCCTCCCTCGTGCCTGCTCCAGGATCTGCTCCGGCCGCAGCGACTGCTCGGCCTCGCTGAGGATCTCGAACGCCACCTCGGGCATGGGCGGGAAGCGGCGGCGACGACCACGCCCCGGCTCCTCCTCCTCTTCCCTCCGACGCTGCTTGCGCTCGCTCCCTCGTCCCGCCACCCGCACGTTGTCCATGCGCGGCTCCGGGTGACGCTCGGCCGGCCGCAGCGGCGGCAGGCTCTCCTCCGGGTGCTGCTCCAACACTCCCGTCTGTGCCAGTGCCTCCGCGTCCTCCGGAAGCGCCCAGTCCGCAAGCGCGAAGGTGTCCTTCGCGGTCACAATCACCTTCCGATCACGCGTCCTGCGCGCCATCGCGGCCAGGCGCGAGAGCATCGTCAGCTCGGGCGTCTTTCCCACGTGCGACAGCAGGTTTTGAGCGATCGACTTCTCGGTGATTTCGAGGAAATGAAGGGGACGACCCTCGCTCTCCAGTATCCGGAGCGCGGCCTCGTAAAAAGTCATCGGCGATTCCCCAATGAATTCAGCCGGTTACAAAAATGTAGGTCCGTATAGGCGGCGGATGCTAGCCATCGCTATTCTGGCTTGTCAACGAATGGGGACGGGATGATCCGCTTTCGCATCGGACATCGATGGAAGCGCGAACCCGCGGAGCCGCCGCACGATTCCGTGGGACTGGAACTGGACGGCGTCAATCTGCTGCCGGGAGCGGTGGAGGAGCCGCTGGTGGAGGTGGTGCCGGCGCTGGTGGAGGCCGTGGCCGCGCTGCATGCGGGCAGCCGGAGGCTTGCCCAGATTTCGCTGGCGGAGGCGCACCTGGAGGTCGTGCTGCGCCGAGAGGGGACGGACATCGAGCTTCAGGTGGCGGACCTGTCACGGCCGGCCCGGCTGCTGCGCCCGCCGCTGAAGGTGGACGCGGAGGAGCTGGCACAGGCGGCCAGGACGTGCGGCCAGGCCTTCCTGGCGGACCTCCAGCAGCTCTCCCCCCTGGCCCTGCCCGAGAGCCGGCGACAGGAGCTCCACGGGGCCCTGGAGGAGCTGGAGAGGCCGGAGCAGTCGGAGGTGGAGCCCCCTCCCCTGCCCTTCAACCGGCGGGTGGCGCCGCCGGAGGTGCCCGGCTTCGGCTTCGCGCTGGACGACGCGGAGGACGTGCTGCGCCGCTCGGTGGGAGAGAAGGGGCCGGCGCTGGCCTCGCTGCTGTGCGCCGGAGAGGTGTGGCTGTCGCTGCCGGAACGACCGGTGGCGTGGCGCGCGGTGGGGCCGCCCTTCCTCACCGCGCTGGAGCTGGCCCGGCAGGCGGCGGAGCTGACCCGGGCGGTGGAGCTGGGGGAGCCGCACTTCACCTTCGAGC
>QKJM01000919.1 GCA_003249315.1 Archangium sp. | reverse complement strand
TTGATGGAGGCGGACAAGCTCATGTCGAAGATGTTGTTGTCGTCGTCTCCATAGTCGAACGAGATGCCCGCGATACCCACGCAGCATTGGCTGACGACGCCGTTCAGTTGGACATCGGTCTGCGTGCCGACCGAGAGTTGATGGATCGTGACACTGGCGTAGATGGGAGCAGTCAATGGAGTCTCCGAGGTGTTTGGGCTCCATGAAGCAACTCATGTGCCGCCCGAGAGCCCCTCGGAGAGCGCCACACGGGGCGCCAGGGAGCTAACCGAACGGTTACAAGCCACTCGCCGCTCGGTTTGCTCCATCCGCTCAGCGCGGCATGCGGATGCGCCGGGATCGCACGGCCTCGGCGCCGCCCAGCGAGGTGAGCACCTTCGCCAGTAGCTCTCGCGCGTCTTCGATGGCGCGCTTGCCATGGATGCGCTCGAAGCGCTTCTGGAGCTCGTCGCGTGATGCGCGGCCCTTCTCCACGGCGGCCCTCCCGCGCGCCGAGAGCCGTACCCGCCTCACCCGTGCGTCCTCCGAGGGCGTCTTCTCGATGAAGCCAAGCTGCTCCAGCTCGGCCACCGTCTTCGACGCGGCCTGCTGAGTCACCTCGAGCAGCGCGGCCAGCTCGCTGATGGATCGTGGCCCCTCCATCAGGTGCTGGAAGACGAACCCGTGCGCGTGACGCAGCCCGGCGAAGCCGGCCTCGTGGACCGCCTCGAGCGTCAGCTCATTGATCCGCATCCCAACGAAGAGGGCCAGGTATCCCAGATCCAGCTCCTCGAGCTTCACGGCCGGGGTTTCCGTCTCACGCGCCATGCTCGGAGATCTTGCATGCACAACCGAGGTTGTGCAACCGTGGTTGTGCATCAACTCACCGGAGACCCCATGTCCACACCGAACCTCGAGACCGCGCTTCGCTTCGTCCAGGCTGTCGAACAGGGCGAGATCGGCGATGCGCTGGCCCAGTGCTTTGATCCGGCCGTGTCGCAGCACGAGTACCCCAACCGGCTGTTTCCCAATGGGGCCCATCGGGATCTACAGGCGCTCCTTGTCTCCGCGGAGCGCGGCAAGCAGGTGCTCTCCTCTCAGCGTTACGAGGTCCGCAACGCGGTGGCGCAAGGCGACCAGGTGGCGCTCGAGCTCGAGTGGACCGGCACGCTCGCGGTCCCGCTGGGGACGCTGCAGCCAGGAGCGAAGATCCACGCCATGATTGGCCAATTCATCACTTTCCGTGAAGGCCGTATCATCTCCATCCGCAACTACGACTGCTACGATCCGCTCTAGTACGACCCATGTAGGACAGAGGAGGGGGAGCGCCTCGAGGGGGTCTCGCGGCGCTCCCGGTGTGCCTTCCTACTGCGCGCTGCTGTTCACGATGGAGTAGACCCCCGGGAAGCCATTGCGGTGTCCCGTGGCGCGGATGAGGCCGTTGGCAGTGAAGTCCGGGTGGGTGAAGAGCAGGTTGTCCTCATTCTGTCCCACCAGATCGTCCGCGCCGCCGTTGCGGCCGATGATGTCGATGACGGGCGTCACTCCCGAGTAGTTGATGATGCCTCGCCGGATGGCATGCACGTGGAAGGGCACCAGCGTGCCGTTGGGGCAGTATGCATCGCTGAAGCCGATGCTCCAGTACAGGCGGTGCTTCGTCCCCTGGCCGGGGTTGCCTCTGTCCGTCTCTGTCCACCAGCTCCACCGGGGCCCTTCGACCACGTGGAAGTAGGGGTCATTACCAGACATGTTGCACCGCGCCTTGATGTCCGTCCTCCACTTGTCCACCGGCGCCCCATACGTATCCTTGAGCACCTGCGGCGTCGTGTAGGGCCCCGTCACGCCGCCCGTGCTGTAGCTCCAGTACAGCGTGAACCCGTTCGTATTGGTGTACGGGTTGTACGCGTGCTTCGCCATCGCCATGTACCACCGGCCGTTGTCGTACCAGACCTCGGGGTCGCTCACTCCGATGTTGCTCCCCATGTTCAGGTCCACCGGGCCATACGTCACATTGAAAGTGCCCGGGTCGAACGTCAGCCAGCGCAGCTTCGCCTGTGTCAGATCTCCCCCTACCCACTGGGTGTAGAAGAGGTAGGCCTTCCCATCCGCGAACATGACCGACGGCGCGTACGCGTTGCTCCCCAGCGTCGTGTTGTAGAACGTCTTGACACGCTGGAAGTTGTTGTCGGCGCCGTAGTCTCGCAGGATGCTGATGCCGCCGTGCGTCAAGTCGCTCACCGCAAGGTACCGGACGCCGTTGTAGTAATAGTAGTAGCTGTCCTTGTAATTGACGTTTTCCGGGGTTGTTCGGGCAGTGGGGACCGGAGTCCAGGCCTGTGCGGACGGCGCGCCTACCACGGCCAGCAGGAGTGTCAGGAGCAGGGTTCTCGAACGCATGTGTTCCTCGCTGTCTCGACAGAGGGGGGGAGTTCTTCCAGAGCTGCTTTTTCTGGCAAATCTGGAGTCACCAACTCTTCCTGGATGACGAGTTGAATGTATATGGAATTTTTCAGGCATCATCTGTGACTTTTGTCACAAAGCGGGCGAATTAGGAGACGGCGGCCGCGCGCCGCTCCCTCGAGCCGAGGCAGGAGGAGCGGAGGGAGGGCCCAAACCTGGACTGTGTGGGGAGGTGTCCTGGCGCGGATCGCGCGCTTCTCAATTCGCCAGAAGCACCGCGCGTACGGGCGATGCGTCCGCGTCCTCCAGCTTCAGAGGCAGTGCAACCAGCGTATAGAGGCCGGGCTCGACATGCTCGAGGACGACGCCCTCTAGGATGGCCATGTCAT
>QKJM01000749.1 GCA_003249315.1 Archangium sp. | reverse complement strand
AGCGCAGGCGCAGGCGGGGCGTGTCCAGGGTGGGCAAGGTGGTGGCTTCGGGGAGCATGGTGCCGAGCCTAGCGGAGCTGCACCACGGCGGGCGTGGAGAGGGGCTTACACGGGTTCAACCCTCGGCCCGTGGCACCCTCACCCCGGCCCTCTCCCGGGGGGAGAGGGGTTTTCTCTACAGCACCGCCACGAGGGCTCTTCTGCGGCCGAAGTCTCCCGGCCTCGCGTCGAAGTGTCCCGGCACCCTCGCCCCGCAGTCCGGGCAGCTTCCCTCCTCGGTCAGCCGGTACGCCAGCAGCTCGTGCCAGTCGCGGACGATCAGCGCCTTGCCGCACTCCGCGCACGACGTCGTCTCTCCCTCGGAGTCGTGGACGTTCCCCGTGTACACGTAGCGAAGCCCCGCCTGGCGCGCGAGCTTCCGCGCCCTCCTCAGCGTCGCCGGCGGCGTGGGCGGGATGTCCCTCAACCTGTAGTCCGGGTGGAAGGCCGTGAAGTGCAGCGGGACGTCCGGGCCCAGGTGCTCCACCAGCCACTCGCTCAGTGCCCTCACCTCCGCGTCCGAGTCGTTCTTCTCCGGTATCAGCAGCGTGGTGACTTCCAGCCACACCCCCGTCTCGTGCCTCAGGTACTCCAGCGTCTCCTGCACCGGCTTCAGCCTCGCCGCCGTGAGCTGGAAGTAGAAGTCCTCCGTGAACGCCTTCAGGTCCACGTTCGCCGCATCCATCTTCGCGTAGAACTCCCGCCGCGGCTGCGCGTGCATGTAGCCCGCCGTCACCGCCACCGTCTTGATTCCCCGCGCATGGCACGCGTCCGCCACGTCCATGGCGTACTCGGCGAAGATGACCGGGTCGTTGTACGTGAAGGCCACGCTCTGGCACCCGTAAGCCTCCGCCGCCCGGGCGATTGCCTCCGGACTCGCCTCGTCCGTGAGCCGGTCCATCTCCCTCGACTTGGAGATGTCCCAGTTCTGGCAGAAACGGCACGCCAGGTTGCACCCCGCCGTCCCGAAGGAGAGCACGCTGCTGCCCGGATGGAAGTGCGCCAGCGGCTTCTTCTCGATGGGGTCCACGCAGAAGCCCGAGGTGCGTCCGTACGTCGTCAGCACCATCCGGTCCCCCGCCCGCTGCCTCACGAAGCACAGGCCCCTCTGCCCCTCGTGCAGCTTGCAGTCCCGCGGGCACAGGTCGCACTGCAGCCGCCCGTCCTCCAACTCGTGCCACCAGCGCGCGGGATGTTCCATCTCTCGCATGTCCGTGTGTCCCTCCTGAACGAGAAGGAACACGCGATGGAGACGGCCACCCTCCCTCCCTGCCTTCTTTTCCGCCGGCCGGCCCGCCGGGCAGCCAGGCGTCCTGGGCCTCCTACGGGTGCGCCGCCTGCTCCCAGACGCGGTTGCGCAGCGACTCCTCGATGAAGGTCAGGTGCCGCTTCTCGTCCCGGTAGTTGCGCTCCAGGAGGGTGCGGATGTCGTCGCTCCACTCCTCCTCCAGCGCCGAGCGGTAGGTACGGTTGGTGAGCAGCTCGTTGCCTCGCATCGCCTGCAGCGCCGCCTCGTTCCCCATCATCGCGGTCACCGCGGTGAAGCCCTTGAGGATGAAGCCCTTGGCGCCCGGCTTCTCCCGAGGTTTGCCCCCGAGCTGCTGCACCGTCTGCGACAGCTCGCGGATGTGCCGCTCATGGTCCTGCTGGAACTCCCGCAGCTTCATGCGCAGGAACTCCACGTCCATCCGCTGGATGGCCGCCTCGTACGCCCCCACCGCGTCGTAGTCCAACGCGATGATGTCGTTGAGCTTCTCCACCATCTTCTTCTGGTTCATCGCCGCCATGCCCTGCCCTCCGCTGTCGCGCGGCACATTCCGCGTTGGGCACAAGCTGGTGCGGGGCGCGAGCTACCTCAAGGGGCTTGGATGCTCGCCTCCCTCGGACCGGAGGGCGTCTCCCCCCGGCGGTGGAGGCAGGCGCACCCACTGATGGATTTCTGCACTTTCGTGGAAACTTCCGGGAGGAAGTCGCGATAATCAGGTCCTCAATCCCTGGCCGGAGTCCTGGCGAGCAGGGTCGGACACATCGCGAGGAACGACACCCATGAGACTCTTCCGCGGAGGACTGCTCCGCCACACTCGCGCCACCCGGGCCCCGTCCACGCCCGCCACCCGCCACCCGCGGAACACGGTGAGCCCGGCATCCACCGGCTCGAGGGCGGCCGCCGCGCGCCATACCGACGCCTTCGAGGCCGCTACCCGCGGCGCCACCCGGACGCGCACCGCCACCGCCCGCACCGCCTCCGCGCGCAACCTGCCCGCCGAGGTCCCCACTGGCACCGTCGACTACTACCGCCGTCGCCACGACGACTTCGTGCGCCGCAACCCCGGCGTCACTCCGCCCGCCTACTACCTGGAGTACGGCCAGAAGTACCTCGAGCGCTTCAACAACCTCGGGCCCGGGGAGCTGTCCCCCAAGGGCCTGGAGTGGCGCGACAAGACGCTCAAGGCCCTCCAGGAAGCCATCGAGGCCAAGAGGATGGAGGACCCGGTGGCCTTCGCCCAGCTCGAGCGCGACCCCGAGGCCTTCAAGCGCTTCTGCTACGACACCCACTCCCATGCCTATGTGCAGTCCGGCCTCTTCAAGCTCCCGGCGCAGGATCTGCTCGCGATTGCCACCACGCCCGACTTCAAGGACCTCCTCACCCGGGATGGCCTGCGGCAGGTAGGCGACGTGCTCGCGCAGATGCGGTTCTCGGACCTGGTGCGCATCGGCGGCAACACCCTCAAGCAGTTCATGCGAGACCTGATTCCCCCCTTCCCATCGTTGATACGCACCCCGAGCCTCTCCCTTCCCTGGTAGCGCCCAGGCTGGCATCCTCCACCCGCATTTCGATTCCGAGGTTGACGCGTGCCGGAGAAAGACTGGGAGAGGCAGGGAGAGCTGCCCGAGGGGACGAAGATGGGTGCCGTGGCGGCGAGCCGGGGCGGATTCGGGCTCGTCGGGGCCGTCGTGGAGCCCGAGGCGGGCAGCTTGCTGGACCGGATGCGCGGGCGTCGCACCCGCATCTTCCGGGTCGCCGCGGGGAGCTTCACGCCCTCGTGGGAGGGACCGGGCTGGGTGCAGGCGATGGACTGCAACGGCCCGCTGTGCGCGGCCATCGGTGCCACGCTCAAGCCCTCGGGCTCGGGCTCGGACTACCACCTGATGGTGTCCACCGACGGAGGCCGCGAGTGGCAGACGCGCGGGCGGGTGGACGCTCCCAGCGTCGGCCAGGTGCTCGCCGTCAGCGCCGATGAGGTGTGGGTGCTCGGGGCGTACTTCCTGGGACTCACCACGGATGGCGGCGCCTCGTGGACGGAGCTGGAGCTGGAGGGCGAGCGAAACCCCCACAGCGAGCGGCTGCGGCGCGTGGAGGGCGGCGTGTCCCTGCTCGGTCCCAACGGCATGGGCGTGAGCCGGGACGGCGGCGCCTCGTGGACGTTCCTGGACCTGGAGGGCCTTCGCCTGGTGGACGTGGACGACACCTACGTGGTCGCCGTGGCCGAGGGGGTCGTCCGGGTGGGCGAGCGTCAGGGAGATGACATCCGCTGGTTGCCGCCGCTGCCCGAGGGTCGTGAGCCGCTGCGGCTGGTGTCCTCGGAGGGCGTGCTGCGCGTCCTCACCCGCAGCGCCGACCCCTCCCGGGGTGTGGACCTGGCCATCCACTCGAGCGAGGACGGCGGGCAGACCTGGTCCCACCACTCGCTGCCGCTCGGTCCCCAGGTGGACATCGCCGGCCGGGAGTGGGGCCTCGGTGTGGATCTGCGTGGTGGCGTCTACGGCCGCGTGGGATGAGCTGCGCTCCCTCCCCCCTCCCGAGGGAGAGGGGAGGGGCACGGTGAATTAGAGGGGAACCTGCTCCCGCTCCGGGTGGGTGATGTAGCCGCTGCCGGCCTCCTCCAGCTTCGCCATCAGTCGCTCGATGCCGTTGGAGCGGGAGAAGGCCATCTCGTTCTTCGTGACGCCCACCAGGGTGAGCAGCTCCACCTGCCCCGAGGGTAGCTCGAAGTGCGAGGGCCTCGACGGGTCCGTCACGAAGACGAAGCCGTTGAGCTTCGACTCACCGCCCGTCAGCGAGCCCTCCACCGGGTAGCGGTGTCCCTTTCCGAAGGCCCGTCCGCACACCAGGGTGTAGGCCATCATGTCCAGCAGCCGGAGCACCGGCCACCGGTCCTCCTCGGTGGTGTGGATGACCATCTCGTAGCCCACCCCGCTGGGAGCCTTGGGGTCGACCTCTTCCCCCGGCGACAACGTAATCGGGTTGGACAGGCCGCTCGTCACATACGTCCAGTAGGGATACTCCGGGCTCGGTGGCGCGACGCGCACGCCCATGCCGGCCCAGTTGGGATCCAACTCCTGCACCTCCGCCAGGTCGCTCTCCAGCCAGGCTTCGAGCGCTCCCGTCTGCTCCAACGTGTAGACCTCTTCGCTGATGGTTCCGAAGAGCTTGGGGTACTCCACCTCGTCTCGATCCGCCCAGCAGTCTTCGTACCACTGGCAGAAGGCCTCTTCCGTCTCAGGCGCTTTCATGACTCCGAGACTCTACGGGCTGTTCCCTCCCGTTTCACGCGTCCGTTGAAGGGGCTCGTCCGGTTCCACGTTGGGCAACCTTCTGCCCTCCAACGGTCGGGGGCCTTCACCCTCCCGGGGGAGCAGGCGAGCCTCCCGGGCGAGGGCGTTGCTCGGGAGGTGACCGGCGGTGGACGGAAGGGGTGCCGCGGTGCCCGGTATGGGGCGTGAAAGGACGCGTCCCACGAGCCTGCCTGGCTCTCGGGTACACACAGGGGGCATGACATGCAGAGGGGATGGAAGGCGGTGGCCGCGGTCGTGGCGCTGCTGGGGGTGGGAGGCCCGGCCAGTGCCCATGAGTTCGTCTGCTGGAAGTGGGTAGAGGTGCCCGGCTCGGACTGGTCCTCGGACGGGCCGCCGGTGGTGAGGCAGTTCCCGGTGAAGCTGAAGGTGGGCTACCTGCTGGAGAACCTGCACCCCACGGGGCCGTCGATGGCGATGGAGGTGGAGGAGCGGCTGATGGAGCCCTACGGCTTCCGCTTCCCCTTCCCGGCGCCGATGACGCTGGGCGTGGGGGAGGAGCGCGAGGCCAGCTTCGAGCTGGAGCTGAAATCGCACGATGACTGCATGGCGATGGCGGCCAGCGACGGCAAGGCGGACGCACACTTCGACAGCTCACTGTGGGTGAAGTGGGAGCTGGGCCAGACGCAATGCGCCGCGCGCGTCACCTGCTGCACCCCCTCGGTGGACTGTCGGAGGGTGTGCTCGCCGGAGAGTCCTGGCTGCGCGGGGTCTCTGGAGGAGAAGGCCCCCACGCGCCATGCAGGCTTCTTCAAGCTGCACGAGCAGGCGCTGCGGCAATGTCTGTCGCACGGGCGCGTGGACCTGGGACGGGTGGGGCCGGTGGAGTCCCTGGAGCAGGCGCTGGGTCTGCTGTGGGCCAGCCCCGGCCTCTATCGCGACGGCCAGGCCCGCGGGGACGGTGAGGCGCTGCGCCTGGAGCTGGCGCGCGAGACGCTGGTAGGCGTGTGCAATGCGCGCCTCTTCGGGAACTCGGCGGGCACCCTGCTCGGCATGGCGCGGCAGGCTCTGAGCCTCTCCAGCGGAGAGGGACTCGGGGGCCTGGTGGAGAAGCTGAAGCGCCACAACGCATCGGGAGCCGGCGAGGCGTTGCCACCAGGCTTCGACGCGGGCCGCGCCACGCCGGCCCACGCTGCTCGCATCGCCGAGGACCCGACGCGCCCGGAGCCGTAGGGCCCTCTCCCTCACACGGTTTTCAGGAGGACACACGCCATGAACACACGGATTCTCTATGCGCTGGGAGCGGCCTTCGTCGTCATCGGGGGCTGCGGGGATGGACGCCTGCAGGAGTCGGAGCCCTTCGAGGCGCTGCCGGGCCTGCACGCGGAGGTACGCCTGTTGGGGGTGAACAACCCCGGCTACTCGGCGGTGCTGGTGCAGGTGCGCCGCCTCACCGTCACCACGCAGGAGGGTGAGGAGCTGCCGGTGCGCCTCGAGGCCCGCCGGGCGTTGGAGCTCACCACGCCCGGACATGCGCACCAGGTGGGGCGCTTCGTGGTTCCCGAGGGGGTGGAGCGGGTGGCGGTGGAGGTGGAGTTCGACGACTTCGGCGGCTGGGAGCGGGACGGGAGTGGCGGGGTGCTGGACATGCGGGTGGCGCCACTGCGCTTCGAGGAGCCGGTGGAGTATCTCACGCAGCGCGGCCGGGCGGTGGTACACCTGAATCTGGAGCAGTCGCTGCGGGCGCTGAACGAGGTGCGGCTGCTGCAGCCGTCCCTGGACGTGCGCCACTAGCGGCCGGGGAGGGGCCAGGGCTTGAGGCCGGCGATCTGCTCGGCCTCGGCCACGGCGGCTCCCAGGTGGGTGCGCTCGCGGTGGAGGAAGTCGCGCACCGCCCTGTCCAGCGTCCGGTTGAAGAGGAGGTGGGCGCTGTGTACCGCGGTGGGCTCGAAGCCGCGGGATATCTTGTGCTCCCCGCCAGCACCGGGCTCGAACACCTTGCGGCCCTCTTGGATGCACTCGTCCACCGAGTGGTAGAGGCAGACGTGGAAGTGGAGGAAGGGGTGCTCCTCGAAGCAGCCCCAGTAGCGGCCGTAGAGGTGCGTGGGGGTGGCGAGGTTGAAGGCCCCGGCGATCACCTTCCCACCGCGCTCGGCCTGCACCAGCTCCACGGTCTCGGGCAGGGCGCGGAAGGCGCGGAGGAAGAAGTCCTCGGTGAGCTGCACCTGGCCCCAGGGCCCGCGGCTCTCGCAGGTGGCCTCGTAGAAGGCGTAGGCGCGTCGGGCGTGCTCGGGGCCCAGTTCGTCGCCGCGCACGGTGCGGACGTGGATGCGCTGGGAGGCCGCGGCGCCGCGCTCGCGCTTGAGCTGGGAGCGGCGCTTGGAGTCGAAGCGGGCGAGGTAGTCGTCGTAGCCGCGGTAGCCCGGGTTCTTCCAGTGGAACTGGAGGGTGAGGCGGCGGGCGAGCCCCTGCTCCTCGAGGAATCGGGCCTCCTCCTCGGAGGGGTAGAGGAAGTGGACGGAGGAGCAGCCTTCCTCGCGGGCGCTCTCGATGGCGGCCTGGACGAGGGCATGGCGGAGGGCGGGGACGTCCTCTCCGCGGGCGATGAGGAAGCGCGGGCTGGTGGCGGGAGAGAGCGGCGCGCCGACGAGCAGCTTGGGGTAGTACTCGATGCCGAGCTGATTGGCGGCATTGGCCCAGGCGAAGTCGTAGATGTACTCGCCCATGCTGTGGTGCTTGCGCCAGGCGGGCGAGGCGGCGACGAGGCCCTGCCCGCGCCAGAGGGTGAAGTGGTGGGGTTCCCAGCCGGTTTCGGGGCGGGCGGAGCCGCTCTCCTCCATGGCGGCGAGCCACGCATGACGCACGAAGGGGGGCACGTCGGGCTCGAGGAGGGCGTCCCAGGCGGCGGCGGGGACGTCGGTGATGGACTCGAGGACTCGGAGGCGGAGGGGAGCGTCGGTAGCCACGGGGGAGGTTCTAACGCGGGAGCCGCATGCTCGCCGTGCAACCCACCTCCCGCTCTCCCTGGGTGAGGGGGGAGGGGGCGTGGTTCCTGGATTGGCACCATGCATGCCCTCGTTAGAGGTGCGAGCTTGCTTCATACTTTTGAAGTTGGTACCATGACACTACCCAATACATTACGGGACCGACGCATGAGTCCAGGGTAGGTCGAAAGGGGCCAGCGATCGCTCACGGGGATTCGCAAAGTGCGACGGAACTCCGTAGGCTCTTCTGTAAGTTGAGGATCTTGGAGGGCATGGTCATTGTGGGAGGCGGACGGTATTCTCAACGAAGCCGAGGGAGAAGACGACGATGCTGAGCGCCGTGCCTGTTTTGGAGACCTACCTGCCGACGCCTGGTCCCATGCTTCAAGTGGTGACGCAGAAGAGGCGCGAGCTGGAGGATAGGTACCTGCTCGCACTGTCGGCCAGGCAACGGGGGAGCGGGTCTGCTCCACGTGAGCGCACCGAGCACGTCGTGGCGCGAGCCCGCCGGCAGGAACTAGCTGCGTCCGCAAACTTCCTTGAACTGTGTCTTGTGGCTGCGGGTCTTGTGGAGGCCACGTGTCTCATCGGTGCTGTGACGCCGGAGGAACTGCGAGCGAAGGGGCTCCGTTTGATTGACGTATGCACCCGGGTCACGGGGCTCGACCCTCGTCCCGTCCTGATGCGAAACCAGCGTCTGTTGCAAGACGTAGAGCAGCAGAATCGTTCAGTGGACACGCTTCCCCCGGCGGAGAATGTGCTGGAGCGGATGACGCAGATTGTCCGCGGAGTGACGGCGGCCTGTCCCATTCGTGCATTGGAGCAGTGGGGGCACGAACTCGACGCGGCGGAGTTCAGCCATCGTTGCCGGAAGGCGTACGAGGGACTCATCGCATTCGCACGACGCTACGCACCCGAACTTGATGAGCAGATGAGAACAGTAGGAAGGGCCTACGCTGAAGGTCGGCTCTCACTGGACGATGTCAGTCGGATCCTCCAAGTGTCTCCACAAGATGCTGTCGCGTTGCTGGAGAAGTACTCCTTTTGCCGTTCGCTCGATGCCATCACCATTGAACCATCGCGACGAAGGCAGCGTCTCCGGGCCATCGCTGACGAGATATGTGATTCCTCCAAGGCACAGAATCCTCCTCTAGAGTCCTTGCTTGACCGGGATGTGATTGCGAGCCAGCGTATTGAGGGAGTGGACGCGCATCCATGGTTGGCACACAGAGGGGGTTGAGCATTCCGGAGGGGGATCCGGTTCGTGAGTATTCGCCGGAGGAGGAGCAGGCGCTCACCCTCAATCTTCGGGCTCTGCTGGGAGACATCTATAAGGGTTGTTATGTGTCCAGAGTCTTGGACTCTAGCCTGCTTTTCGCGTTCCATGAGAGGCTGTTCGATGGAGTGCGTGGCCATGCTGGGAAGTGCCGTAGAAAGGGCTTTGGGCAGGAGCGGCTGACTTTCGGTCCGCACCGCTCTACGAAACGCGACGACGTCCCAGTTGAACTCGACAAGCTCTTTCATCGCACGCGCAGAGTCCTGGCGGAAGTGATGGACCATCGTCAAGTTCATGGCGTCGACGAAGAATACGTTGAGGTAGCCATCCGACTCGCTGCTCAGACGCATGCCGAAGTCATCCGCATCCATCCCTTCGAGGATGGCAACGGAAGGACGAGTCGGGCACTCCTGGATCACGTGCTCCTGGTGCTCGGGCTGAAGCCCATTCCCACGGAAGTTCCCAAGCAGGAGTACATCGAGTGCCTGAATAGCTACTTCCTGGGTTCCAGGCAGATCGACCTGCTTGTTGATCTCTACATCGGTTTGTATCCCCTGGCCGAGACGTAACCGTGTGCTAGGCACGGCCGCGCAACCGGAGGACGGAGCGGCATGGAGCGCACGGAAGTCGTCACCCTGGACAAACGGTACGTCTGGCACCCATACACGGCGATGGACGAGTACATCGCCCGGACGGACCCGCTGGTGGTGGTGCGGGCCGAGGGGCCGTACTTCTACGACGCGGACGGCACACGCTACCTGGACGCGAATGGCTCCTGGTGGGTGTCCACGCTGGGGCACCGGCACCCGCGGCTGGTTCGAGCCCTCACGGAGCAGGCCGGCGCCCTCCCGCACGTCTCCCTGGCCGGCATCACCCACGAGCCCGCGGCGCGGCTGGCCGAGGAGCTGGTCGCACTCGCCCCGGGCGCCGGACGCGAGGACCTGCCGTCCAGCGAGAAGCTCGCGCGCGTCTTCTACTCGGACAACGGGAGCACCGCGGTGGAGGTGGCCATCAAGATGGCCGCCCAGTACTGGCGGCAGAACGGTAGTCCTCGCCGCACCCGCTTCATCACCCTCTCGGGGGCCTTCCACGGGGAGACGATCGGCGCCACCAGCGTGGGAGGGGTGAAGCTGTTCCGCGACGTCTTCGGGCCGCTGCTCTTCGACGTGGTGCATGTGCCCTCCCCGGCGGAGGAGGCCGGGTGGGAGCGCGCCTTCGCGCAGGTGGAGGCCACGCTTCGCCAGCACCCGGAGGAGATTGCCGCCGTCATCGTCGAGCCGCTGCTGCAGGGGGCGGCGGGGATGCAGGTGTACGCGTCCGAGTTCCTTCGCGCGGTGCGCGAGGCGACGCGAGCGGTGGACACCTTCCTCATCGCGGACGAGGTCTTCACCGGGCTGGGTCGCACGGGGGCGCGCTTCGCGTGCGAGCTGGCGGGAGTGGTGCCGGACCTGCTGTGCGTGGCGAAGGCGCTGTCCGGGGGCCTCCTGCCCTTCGCAGCGACGCTGGCCACGCAGCGGGTGTTCGAGGGCTTCGGCGGGGCGCCACGGCGGGCGCTCTACTACGGACACTCGTACTGCGGAAACCCGCTGGGCTGCGCGGTGGCGCGCGAGGTGCTGGCCGTGTACCGGGACGAGGACGTGCTGGGGCAGGTGGCGCGCAAGGCTCCTC
>QKJM01000287.1 GCA_003249315.1 Archangium sp. | reverse complement strand
TCCTTCCTGACGAGGAAGTCTGAACGCTTCACCCGTTAGCGAACATGGGGGAAGCAAATCACCGACGGGAGAACGCCACCCGCACGCCGCTGCGCGGGTGGGGAAAGGGGAGCGGAGCGAGGCTCAGATCCTGTCAGGGCACGAGCTCCCAGCGGAAGCCGCGCAGCAGGAGCGAGAGGATGATGCCCATCTCCGCCAGAGCGAAGTGCTGCCCGAGACACACCCGGGCCCCGCCCCCGAATGGAATGAGGCAGTGGGGTTGCTGCTTGTGTTCGGCGCGCTCGGCGCCCATGCGCTCGGGATCGAAGCGTCCCGGCTCGGTCCACGGCTCCATCCAGTGGGTGCCCGTGATGCCGAGCGAGACCGCCCAGCCCTTGGGGATGCGGTAGCCGCCAAACGCCACCTCCTCGGTGGTGACGCGACGGATGCCGCCCGCCGGAGGGATGAGGCGCAGGGTCTCGTGAATGACCTGGTGGAGGTAGGGCAGCTCGCGCAGGGACTCCAGCGTCAGCGCCTCCTCCAGCGAGGCTCCTCGCTGCTCCTCGATGCAGCGCTCCCTCACCTCGGGGTGAAGGGCCAGCAGGTACATCAGGTTCACCAGTGAGTGCAGGGTGGTGTCGTAGCCGGCCAGGAGCTGGATGAGGATCTCGTCGAGCACCGTCTCGTGCGGCAGCGGCCGGCCCTCGTCATCCCGCACCGAGAGGAGCGAGCCGAGGACATCCTGAAGCTGCTCGGCACCACGCGCGCGCTCCTCCACCAGCGGAGAGAGGAGGGAGAGCAGCTCCCGCTTCGCCGCGAGCGCGCGGCCATGCCGGGTGAAGGGCAGCTCCACGGGCACGAGTGTGAACAGGCCGCTCGTCCAGGTCTTGAAGAGGCGACTCATGCGCTCGGAGTCCACCCGGGCCTCCGAGAGGATGACCCCGAGAGCCAGCTCGAAGACGAGCGTGCTCATGGCGGGGAGCACCTTCAACACGCCGGGGCGCTCGGCCCATTGCGAGAGGTGACGCAAGGCGAGGCGCTGGATCCGAGGAAGGGCCGCTCGCACCTCGGAATGGGTGAAGTGAGGCGCGAGCAGGCGGCGCCGAGCCTGGTGGGCCTCGCCGGTGAGCATGGTGATGGCCTGGGCGGGCAGCACCCGCCTCGTGCCATAGCTCCAACGGATCTGGAGGTACTTGTTCTCTCCAACGAACACCCAGTGAGCGGCATCCGAGCCCACCATGTACACGGTGGGTGAACCGAAGAGGTGCGTGCGGAAGACGTTGCCGTAACGACGCTGGCGCTCCGTGACGAACGCCCTGGGGCTCCGCAGGAAGGCGAGCGTCTCCCCGAGGAGAGGATGACCGGAACCTCCCGGGGGAAGAGGCAGGCGTGAGGGCTCCCCTGCTCCGGACTGCGGCATCGTCGTCATGTGAAGCGGCTTCCTGGGCGGGAGAAGAGTTCACCCAACAACGGACTCTACCCTGGCAGCAGGAATTGCACTCCCGGGGGGAGCACCGCAAACCTTGCGCGGACCAGCCCGAGGGAACACATCGGGACGACGGGTGGGGACCCCTGGCACGTTCCGTGAATCACCTCCGGGTACTCAGTGACGGAGGTACAGCATGAAGAAATTCCTGGTGGGAGTGGATGGTTCCGAGCAGGCGATGGAGGCGGTCCGCAAGGCGGCCGAGTTCGCATCCGCGACGAGCGCCCGGCTGGTGCTGGCCTATGCGATGACGCCTCCGCTGTACCTGGCGGAGCTGTACACGGGGCCGATCTCGGACCTGGAGGGAGCCGAGCAACAGAGCGGCGAGGTCATCTTGAAGGACGCGGCCCGGGTGGCGCGCGAGGCGGGGCAGGAGGCGGAGGTGAAGCTGCTGCGTGGAAACCCCGCGGTGGCGATGGCGGAGTACGCCCTGGAGGACAAGGCCATCGAGCTGGTGGTGGTGGGCAGCCGAGGCCGAGGAGCCATGGCCAGCCTGCTCCTGGGCAGCGTGGCGGATCGGCTGGTACACCTCAGCAAGAAGCCCGTGCTGGTCGTCCGCTGAGGCTCAGCGCGGCTCGGTGCGCTCGAAGAGCCGCGCACCGAGCCCCAGCGCCAGCCATGAGATGCCAATCGCCACGACGAGCAGGATGAGAGAGGTGACGGGCATCGCCGCGTCGAACCAGACGAGGTTGGCGGGCATCGCGAGCAGCGCCCGCAGCGACTCGTTCCCGACGAACACGTCGGGTCGATAGATCAGCACCGCCACCGGCACCATCGGCACCATCCAGAAGCCAAAGGCCGCGAGGTATCCCTGGAACGTGTCCCGCACCAGGAGTAGCGGGATGACGAGCAGGGCGAGCAGCAGCACCACCAGGAGAGAGAGGACCAGGCCCGCCCCCAGCGCGCCCAGGACGCTCACGCCCTCCTCGGCGGCGTAAGGGACCGCGGAGAGCCCCGTGGCCACCGTCATCCCCAGCCCCACCGTCGCGACGGCGAGCAGCACGGGGCCCACCCGCGCCGACAGGAAGGCGCGCCGCGACAGGGGCTTGCTCAGCAGCAGCTCGAGCGACCGCTCCTCACGAGGCTCGACGAGGGCCCTCATCAGCCCCGCGGCTCCGACGAAGAAGGCGACGAAGTAGATGGCCAGGTAGTCGTTCACCAGCACCACGGCACCCATGCCATGGATGAGCATCACCTGCTCCATGAGGTTGATGGCCGAAGCGGGCAGGCGCGGCAGGAGCAGACTGCACAGGCCGATCAGGAGGAGGCCCACGAGCAGTCCCGCGAGGGGCACCCACCCGAAGGCCTGGCGGGCCTCGAGGGCACGGTAGCGGCGAAGAGCGGACGGCATGGCTTCACACCTCCAGGTGGCGCACCCGGGCGGCGCCGAGGGCGAGCAGGGCCAGGTTGAAACCGAGCAGCACGGCGATGGAGCCCAGCACGTGCCCGGGGCGGAGCTCCGCCATGTGAGTCACCACGGTGACGCCATGGGCGAAGGGGTTGACGAGCGCGGCCTCGCGCCAGGCCGGATTGTAGATGCCGGCGAAGGAACCCCCCACGAGCGAGAAGAGCACCAGCAGGCTCACCAGCGCCGCCAGCGAGCGCTTCGGCACCAGCACGGACATGAGGGCGCTGAAGCAGACGCAGAAGAAGGCGGCGAAGAGATGTACCGCCATGGACGCGAAGAACGTTCCCGCCCGGAAGCCCGGCACGCCGCGGGCGACGAGGGGCGCGGCCACCAGGTGCCCGGCCACGTACAGCAGCCCCATGACGACGCAGGCGGACAGCGCGCGCACCAGATAGTACCTGACCGGAGACATCGGCTTGGAGAGCAGCACCGCGAGCACTCCCGTCTCGCGCTCGCGCGTCACCAGGCCCCCCGCGAGCACCAACCCGAGGATGACGACGAGCTTGTTCATCGCCAGATCCGTCCACAGGTAGAGGAACAGGGTGAAGGGCTCGGACGCCCCGAACCATGTGCCCATGGCCGCCATGACGTGCTCGGGAGGCTTCGCTACGAGGAAGGGCACGGCCAGCACCGCGTAGGCCATGAGGCCCGCGGCCAGCAGTGTCTTGCGCTCGCCGAGCGTGGCGCGCACGTCCAGCCAGAGGAAGCGCGCGCTCATGCCGCCCTCCGCGCCAGCTCCAGGTAGAGCGCGTCCATGCTCTCGCTGTGGTGCTCGCGCTTGAGCGCCTCCACGGGGCCGAAGGCGACGAGCCGACCTCGGTGCAGCACGGCCACCCGCTCGCAGAGCGTCTCGATGTCGGACAGGATGTGGCTGGAGAAGAGCACGGTGACACCGCGCTCGGTGGCCAGGCGCCGCAGGTGCTCCAGCAGCTCGTGGCGGCCGAGCGGATCCAACCCCGAGGTCGGCTCGTCCAGCAGCAGGACGCGGGGCTCGTTCACCAGCGCCTGGGCCAGCCCCACCTTCTGCGCCATCCCCGTGGAGAAGCCCCCCAGCTTGCGCTCCGCCGCCGCCTCCAGCCCGAAGAGTTGGAGCAGGGCTTGGATGCGCGCCTCGGCCACCTCGGGTGCCAGATCGAACATGGCGGCCACGTAGTGGAGGAACTGGCGCGCCGTCATGTGGGCCGGCAGCGCGTAGCTCGCGGGGAGGAAGCCGCACTCGCGGCGTACGGCGAGGCTCTCGCGCACCACGTCGTGGCCGAGCACCCGAGCGGTGCCGGAGGTGGGCCGAGTCAGACCGAGCAACATGCGGAGCGTGGTCGTCTTCCCCGCGCCGTTGTGCCCCATGAAGCCGAAGATCTCCCCCTGCTCCACGTGGAAGCTCACCCCGTCCACGGCCCGGACGCCGCCATAGACGCGGGTCAGCCCTTCGAGCTCGATGACGTGCTGCATGGCGTTACCTCCGGGTGCCGCGCACGGGCCCCTTGGGGCGAGGCGGCGGCTCTGATGCGGGCGCCGAGAGCCCCGCGATGAAGATGTCGATGACGGTGTCGAACAGGCGCTCGCGCGAGAGACGCCCCCCGGTGGCAACCCCTGCGTGGTAGTGCAGGAACCGCAGCCCGGACAGGACGAAGGGCACCGCCTCGAGATCCAGATCCTCCCGGAGCTCTCCTCGCTCGATCCCCTCCCGCAGCCAGCCGCGCAGCATCTCCAGTTGCGCATCGGCCTTGCGCTGGTTGGCCTCGGACGCCGTGAACGAGCGCAGCACCCCCAGCTCCGGATCCTCCGCGATCAACCGCTCGAAGAGGGTGTCGCTGGCCAGCTCCCGGAAGGTGAAGCGCAGCGAGGTGCGCAGGCGCTCGCGGGGCGACTCCACTGGCAGCACCTCGGTGGCGAACCGCCGCCCCACCTCCTCCACCAGCTTCGCGACCACCGCCTCCAGCAGCGCCTCCTTGCTCTGGAACTCCAGGTAGACGGCCCCCTTGGCGATGCCGGCCTCGCGGGCGATGTCCTCGATACGGGCCCGGCGGAAGCCGAAGCGCTCGAAGTGCGCCTTGGCCACCTGGAGGATGCGCTCTCGCCGGGCTTCGGAAGTGGACGCCATTCCGACAATATGACCCGATTCGCTTTTCGGGTCAAATGGTCACGGACGCCCGAGTGGTAGCCGTCCGAGGGCCAGGGGGTTAGAAAGCATCTCCCGCATGGCCCTCCCCCACGCCCCCGCTTCCGCGCCGCTCGCGCCCACCGACGAGGGCGAGGGAGGCGTCCGCATCCAGCTCTCCGATCTCCGACGCACTTTTCCGGGGGGCCTCACCGTGCTCGAGGGGCTGGAGCTGGAGGTCGCCGCCGGCTCCTTCGTGGCGCTCCTGGGCCCCTCGGGGTGCGGAAAGTCCACGTTGCTGCGGCTGGTGGCGGGGTTGGATCGGCCGGATGGGGGCACCCTCACCTTCTCCCCGCCGCTGGAGCGGACGCGCGGCGAGCGAGCCCCCATCGCCTACGTCTTCCAGGATGCGCACCTGCTGCCGTGGCGCTCGGTGCTGGACAACGCGGCGCTGCCGCTGGAACTGGCGGGAGTACCCGGGCCCGAGCGCCGGGCGGCGGCGAGGGCCGTGTTGGAGCAGGTGGGGCTCGGCGACGCCACCGCGCGCTACCCGGCCGAGCTCTCCGGCGGCATGCGTATGCGCGTCTCCCTGGCCCGCGCGCTCGTGACCCGTCCCCGGCTGCTGCTGCTGGACGAGCCCTTCGCCGCCCTGGACGAGCTCTCCCGCTCCCGGCTGGACGAGCAGCTTCGCGCGCTGTGGCGCGAGTTGGGAATGACAGTCCTCTTCGTCACCCACTCCATCGCCGAGGCCACCTGGCTGGCCGAGCGCGTGGTGGTGCTGTCGCGGCGTCCGGCGCGCGTGGTGTTGGATAGAACACTGGAGCTGCCCCGCGAACGCGTCGCCACGCTGCGCACCGAGGCCGCCTTCGCCCGCGAATCCCGGCTGCTCCACGAAGCGCTGGAGCGAGGAGAGGCCCTGTGAGCACCGCGTCCGCCCGACAGGCCCTGGCGCCGCTGGCCGCGCTCGTCATCCTCCTGTCCCTCTGGGAGGGGATCGTCCGCGCCCTCGCCATTCCCACCTGGCTGTTGCCCACGCCCTCGGCCATCGCCACCGCCGCCGCGCGTGAGGCGAGGCCCCTGCTGGACGCGGCGCTCACCACGGGCCGCTCGGCGCTGGTGGGCTTCGCGCTGAGCGCGGGGGTGGGCGTGTTCGCCGCCGTGGTGCTGAGCTCCTCCCGGCTGCTGGAGCGAGCCCTCTACCCCTACACCCTCTTCCTGCAGACGGTGCCCATCGTCGCCATCGCGCCCCTGCTGGTGCTGTGGTTCGGCCCGGGGGCGCGCGCGGTGGCCGTCTCCTCCTTCATCGTCTCCCTCTTCCCCGTCATCGCCAACACCCTCACCGGGCTGCGCTCGGTGGAGCCCGCGCTGCGGGACTTGTTCCGCCTCTACGGCGCGCGCCGGCTGGCCACGCTGTGGAAGCTGGAGCTGCCCGCCGCGCTGCCGCACCTCTTCACCGGCCTGCGCATCGCCTCGGGCCTGGCCGTCATCGGCGCGATCGTCGGCGAGTTCGTCGCCGGTTTCTCCGAGGGCTCCGCCGGGCTGGGCATCCTCGTGCTCTCCGCCTACCGCCAGCTCCGGACGGATCTTCTCTTCGCCGCGGTGCTGGCGGCCTCGGGGCTGGGTCTGCTTTTGTTCGGCGCGGTCAGTCTGGCCGGCGCCCGGACACTGCGGCGCTGGCACCCATCCGCTTCCTCAGGAGGAAACCCGACATGAAGAGACAGCTCGTCGGATTGCTGGGCTGTATGGCGCTGCTGGTAGTGGCCGGAGCCTGCTCCCGCTCGAAGGAGGGCCAGAAGAAGGATGAGGCCCCCAAGGTCGAGGCAGCCGCCGAGACGAAGCCGGCCCTGACGAAGGTGAAGCTGGCGCTCAACTGGGTGCCCGAGCCCGAGTTCGGCGGATTCTACGCCGCGCGAGAGGGAGGTGCCTTTTCCCGTCAGGGCCTGGACGTGGAGATCCTCGGTGGAGGAGCGGGCGTCCCGGTGATGCAGATGGTGGCCACCGGACAGATGGACTTCGGCATCGTCGGCGCGGATGAGCTCCTGACCGCTCGGGCGCGCGGGGTGGACGTGCTGCCGCTCTTCGCGGTGTACCAGACCTCTCCCCAGGGGCTCATGGCGCACGCCTCGCGCGGAGCGAAGAACATCTCCGACGTGCTCGCCTCGGGCACGGTGTCGCTGGAGCCGGGCCTGCCCTACGCCGCGTATCTCAAGAAGAAATTCGGCTTCGACAAGGTGAAGGTGGTGCCCTACGACGGGGGTGTGGCGCGCTTCGTGGCGGATGAGACCTTCGCCCAGCAATGCTTCATCACCTCGGAGCCCATCGCCGCGAGGAAGCAGGGGGTGGAGCCGACGGTGTTCCTGGTGGCCGAGGAGGGCTTCAACCCGTACCTGGCCGTGGTCATCATCCGCCGCGAGCTGTCGACGAAGCAACCGGCCCGGGTGAAGGCCTTCCTCGCGGCGGTGCGAGAGGGCTGGCGCGCCTACCTGGACGATCCCGCCCCCGCCAACGCGGTGATGGCGAAGCTGAACACCTCCATGGATCTGGAGACGTTCACCGCGGCGGCGAAGGCCCAGCACCCGCTGATCGAGACGGCGGAGACGAAGGCCCGGGGCCTGGGCACCATGAGCCGCGAGCGATGGGAGACGCTGGGGCGGCAACTGGTGGAGCTGGGCCTCATCGACGAGGCCCCGGCCGTGGATGACTTCCTGCTGCCGGAGTTCGTGCCCGCCGCGCTGTCGACCACCGCCCCTACTCCGTGAGTTCCCGAGGAGCGTCCACGAAGCTAGCCCCCGGGCTCCCCTGAGCCCACGAACGGCCGGGGCTGTCACCCGATCCACAATGACCTGGCTGGAGCGCGTCCACTTCCAGCCAGTGCCGCGGCCCGCGATTGTGACGGCGTACCGTCGTCACTAACTCGCTCGGCCATGACTGCCTCGCATCTGCTCGGGCTCCTGGAGCCCCGGCTCGATCCCGCCACTCGGGAGTGGCTCTCCCGAGCCGGTGCGTCCTCCTCCGGAAACGCTCTCGACGCCTCGGCCTTCCTCGAGGCCTTCGCCATGGCCGGGCGGCGACTCGGACAGAAGCCGCTCGGTACACCCGAGGACACACTGGCCGGGCTCGGCCTCTCACTGGCACCGGACACCCGCACTCCCGCGCTCCTGGGGCGTGTGGCGCTGTTGCTGCGCGCGCAGGAGCGGTTGGAGCCGGAGGGGTACGAAGCCCTCGTCGCGGCGTGCTACCGGAGCGGAGACAACGGCGAGCGACAGGCCGTATTGAAGACGCTGCCACTGCTGCACCATCCCGAGCGCTTCCTGGCGCTGGCGAGAGACGCCTGCCGCACGCACGTCCAGCCCGTCTTCGAGGCCATCGCCTGCGAGAACCCCTACCCCGCCGCGTACTTCCCGGAGTCCGCCTTCAACCAGTTGGTGCTCAAGGCCGTCTTCACCGGCGTGCCCCTGGCGCGCGTGGTGGGGCTGGAGCGCCGACACAACTCCGAGCTGGCCCGCATGGCCGCCGACTACGCGAGCGAGCGAAGAGCGGCCGGACGCGACGTCCCGACGGATCTCACCCTTCTTTCCCCGGGAGCCTCCGCATGAAGCTGTTCGATCCACACATCCACATGACGTCTCGAACGACGGACGACTACCAGGCAATGGCCGCCGCGGGCATCGTCGCGGTGCTCGAACCCGCGTTCTGGCTCGGCCAGCCGCGCACGCACGTGGGCAGCTTCGAGGACTACTTCGCCTCACTGGTGGGCTGGGAGCGCTTCCGCGCCAGCCAGTTCGGCATTCGCCACTTCTGCGCCATGGCCCTCAACCCCAAGGAGGCCAACGATCCGAACCTCGTGGACTGGGTGCTCGCACTGCTGCCACGCTACCTGGGCAAGGACGGCGTGGTGGCGGTGGGAGAGATCGGCTTCGACGAGGTGACCCCCTCCGAGGAGCGCTGCTTCGCGGAACAGCTCGAGCTGGCCCGACGCTTCGAGCTACCGGTGCTCGTCCACACGCCCCACCGCGACAAGAAGCGAGGCACCGAGCGCACCCTCGCGATGCTGCGAGAGCACCGCTTCCCCGAGGAGCGGGTGCTGGTGGATCATAACACCGAGGAGACCTTGCCGCTGGTCCTGGAGAGCGGCGGCTGGGCCGGGCACTCCATCTACCCACGCACGAAGATGGACGAGGAGCGCATGGTGACGCTCGTCCAGCGCCATGGCGCCGAGCGCATCCTCATCAACAGCGCCGCGGACTGGGGGGTGAGTGATCCGCTGAAGGTGCCAAAGACAGTCGCGAGGATGCGGGAGCGCGGGGTGGATGAGGAGACGATCGAGACCATCGTCTGGCGCAACCCCGTGGCCTTCTTCGCCCAGAGCGGCAGGCTGGATCTGACGGAGCTGGAGAAGCCAGCCACCATCGATCAACGAGAGCTGTGGGAGGGCAACTCGGTACTGCGCGGGCAGACCGCGGTGGTACGGACATGAGCCCGCACCGGACGGTGGTGCTGAACGTGGTGGGACTCACCCCCGGAATGCTGGGGGAGCACACGCCCCACCTGCGGGCACTCGCCCGAGCCGGGAGCGTGCGTCCGCTGCGAACGGTGCTGCCCGCCGTCACCTGCTCGGTACAGGCCACCTTCACCACGGGCCTGCCTCCCTCGGAGCACGGCTGCGTGGCCAATGGCTGGTACTTCCGGGAGCTGGCCGAGGTGTGGCTCTGGCGCCAGTCCAACCGGCTCGTGAGCGGAGAGAAGCTGTGGGAGGCGGCCCGGGCGAGGGATGCCTCGTTCACCTGTGCCCAGCTCTTCTGGTGGTACAACATGTACGCGGCGGTGGACTTCGCCGTCACCCCGCGCCCCATCTACCGCGCCGACGGCCTCAAGCTGCCCGACATCCACACCTCGCCCCCAGGCCTGCGCGAGGAGCTGAACGCGGAGCTCGGACCGTTCCCCCTCTTCCAGTTCTGGGGACCGGGTGCCGACATCTCCTCCACCCGCTGGATCGCCCGCTGCGCGCGCATCGTCTATGACCGCCACCGGCCGACGCTCACGCTCGTCTATCTGCCGCACCTCGACTACGACCTGCAGCGGCTCGGGCCGGACCACCCGGACATCCCCCGAGCGCTGCGCGAGGTGGATGACGTCTGTGGCGAGCTCATCCGTCACGTCACCACCGATGGGGCCCGGGTGCTGGTGCTGTCCGAGTACGGCATGACGCCGGTGCGAGGCGCGGTACATCTCAACCGCGCGCTGCGCGAGGCGGGCTGGCTGGCCGTCCGCGAGGAGCTGGGCGAGGAGAAGCTGGATGCGGGGGCCTCCCAGGCCTTCGCTGTGGCCGATCACCAGGTGGCCCATGTCTACATCCAGCGTCCCGAGCTGATCGCGGAGGTGAAGCGGCTGCTGGAGCGGCTGGAGGGCGTGGAGGAGGTGCTGGACGAGGAGGGCAAGCGTCGGCACGGCCTGGCACATCCGCGCTCGGGCGAGCTGGTGGCCATCTCCCGACCGGACCGCTGGTTCAGCTACTACTACTGGC
>QKJM01000383.1 GCA_003249315.1 Archangium sp. | reverse complement strand
CCCCTCCTCTTCGCCACCAACGGCCGCCCCTACCTCAAGCAGCTCGAAACCAAGAGCGGCATCTGGTTCCACGACACGCGCCGCCCGAGCAACCTCCCCCGCGCGCTCGCCGGCTGGTACTCGCCCCAGGACTTGCTGGAGCTGCTGGCCCAGGACGTGGACGCCGCCGAGCAGCAACTGCGCGAGGAGCCCGTGGACCAGCTCTCGCTGAGCCTGCGCGACTACCAGCAGTCCGCCATCCGCTCCATCGAGACAGCCCTCGCCAGCGGCGCGCGCACCTGCCTGGTGGCCATGGCCACCGGCACCGGCAAGACGCGCACCTGCCTGGGGCTCGTCTACCGGCTGGTGAAGTCCAACCGCTTCCGCCGCATCCTCTTCGTGGTGGATCGCAGCGCCCTCGGAGACCAGGCCTCCGACACCTTCAAGACCGAGTTCCTCGACGGCGCGCAGACCTTCCAGACCATCTACGGCCTCAAGGGGCTCCAGGACGTGACGCCCGAGGACACCACCCGGCTGCACTTCGCCACCGTGCAGAGCCTCGTCAAGCGCGTCCTCTACCCCTCCGAGGGCGAGCCGCCTCCCGCCGCCTCCCAGTACGACTGCATCATCGTCGACGAGTGCCACCGCGGCTACACCCTGGACCGGGAGATGTCCGACGGGGAGCTCACCTTCCGCGACCAGGGTGACTACCTGAGCAAGTACCGCCGGGTGCTCGAGCACTTCGACGCGGTGAAGATTGGCCTCACCGCCACCCCGGCCCTGCACACGAAGGAAATCTTCGGCGACCCCGTCTACAGCTACAGCTACCGCCAGGCCGTCATCGACGGCTGGCTGGTGGACCACGAGCCCCCCATCCGCATCACCACCGAGCTGAGCGCTGGCGGCATCCGCTGGCGGGCCGGCGAGGAGGTGAACACCTACGCCACCGACACACAGCAACTGGAGCTCTTCCGCCTGCCCGACGAGCTGAGCTTCGAGGTGGAGGACTTCAACCGCCGCGTCGTCACCGAGAGCTTCAACCGCGTGGTGGCAGACGTGGTGGCCGAGCACGTGGATCCGCGGCTGGATGGAAAGACACTCGTCTTCTGCGTCAACGAGCAGCACGCGGACCTGATGGTGACGGCGCTGCGGAAGGCGCTCGCCGCCCGCTACGGCGCGGTGGAGAGCGACGCGGTGATGAAGCTGACGGGCAGCGTGGACCGGGTGGCCCTGCACCTCCGCCGTTTCAAGAACGAGCGACTCCCCTCCATCGTAGTGACGGTGGACCTGCTGACGACGGGCATCGACGTGCCCTCCATCTGCAACCTGGTCTTCGTTCGGCGGGTGAAGAGCCGCATCCTCTACGAGCAGATGCTGGGCCGGGCCACGCGGCTCTGCACCTTCCCAGACGGAACGCCCAAGGAGAGCTTCCGCATCTTCGACGCGGTGGACCTCTACGAGGCGCTGGAGCCTTACAGCGCCATGAGGCCGGTGGTGGTGCAACCGAAGGTGCCCTTCACCCAGCTCGTGAAGGAGTTGCACGAAGCCCCGGACGGAGAGCACCGGCGCGCGGTGCTGGAGCAGGTGGTGGCGAAGCTGCAACGCAAGAAGAAGGGGCTGCGAGAGCAGCACGCGGAGCTCTTCGAGGCGGCGGCGGGAGCCCCGGTGGACGAGGTGCTGGAACAGCTCAAGGGAGGCACACCGGAGGAGGCGGCGGCGTGGTTCGCGGCTCACCCGCGGTTACCGGAGCTGCTGGACCGGACCACGGGAGGGAGCGGAGAGGGGCGCCTCTACATCTCCGAGCACGCGGACGCGCTCCAGTCGCTCACTCGAGGGTACGGCGAGGGCCGGGAGCGCCCCGAGGACTACCTGGAGGGCTTCGGGCACTTCGTGAGGGAGAACGTGAACAAGCTGCCGGCGCTGCTGCTGGTGACGCAGCGCCCGCGCGAGCTGACACGCGAGGCCCTCAAGTCGCTGAAGCTTGCCCTGGACACGGCGGGCTACACGGAGCCGCAGCTCCAGTCCGCGTGGCGGGAGGTGAAGAACGAGGACATCGCCGCCAGCATCATCGGCTTCGTGCGGCAGCAGGCGCTGGGAGAGCCGCTGGAGCCCTACGCGGAGCGGGTGGAGCGCGCGGTGCGCAAGGTGCTGACGAGCCGGGCGTGGACGCCTCCGCAGCGCCAGTGGTTGCAACGCATTGGCCGCCAGCTCACGGAGAACGTGGTGTTGGACCGGGAGTCCTTCGACACGGGAGCCTTCAAGAACGCGGGCGGCTGGACGGCGCTGGACAAGACGCTGGACGGCAAGCTGGAGCAGGTGCTCGGCGAGCTGGTGGACCACGTCTGGGAGGGCGCGGCCTGAGCGTCGCCTCCCCGACAGAGCCCGGCGCGCGAGGGCCGGGCCGCTTGAGCACGCAGCCAACCGGTGGTAGCCAGGAACCGATGACCGCGGCAACTCCGGTGAAAGCGCTGGCCCTGCTGACGGCCATGGCGATGGCCGGTGTCGGGTGCGCCCACACACGACAGCCCGACCGGAAGACCTACGTCATTCTCGAGGACGCGAGCGGAATCGACTTCAGCAATGGGCTCGGAGTGGGCGGCGCTGGAGCCGAAGCCTATTGCAATGAACTCCAGAAACAGTGCTTCACGAAGTGCTGGAACCGCAAGCCCAACCCGCCAAGCATCAAGAAGCACTCCGGAAAGCACCATGAACATTGCTCCGGCAAATGCCTCGAGGTGTTCATGAACTGCATCAAGGAACAAGAGGAACTCGAGCGGCTGGAGAGCAAGAGGGAG
>QKJM01000539.1 GCA_003249315.1 Archangium sp. | reverse complement strand
GCCGGCCTGACGCAACCCGAGACGGACAGGGAGGATGACCAGCAGATCGTCAACGACGCCGCGGATGAACTCATCGACCTGCCCGAGTTCGAGGGCATCGATCTGGATCTCCTTCGCGCGCTGCTCTACCTGCAGCGCGACGAGCCGCGCATCAAGAGCCGCGTCCTCAAGTACCTCCGCTGCGAGGACCTGTCCGAGCATGATCGCCAGGTGATCGGCGGAATGGTGCCTCGCATCCACGATGATCATCCGCAGCGGATGGTGGAGCAGTTCGGCCGGCTCATGCGGGCGCTGGAACACTCGCTGGTGCTGTGTGTGGACCAGCTCGAGGACATCTTCAACGCCGAGGAAGCGGGCCTGCCCTTCCGCAGGGCCATGCAGACGCTCTGCGCACTCGCCGACCGGGTGCCCTCCTCCATCATCGTCATCAGTTGCCTGCAGGATTTCTGGGACGGGATGAAGTCCCAGCTCACGCGGTCCATGCTGGACCGCATCATGTTGGATCCGGACCCCATCACCCTGGAGAGCCTGCGCACCTCCGATGAGGCCCGGCTCATCGCCGAGCGCCGCCTGGAGTATCTATACGAGCGCGAGGACGCCCCCTTCGATCCGGCCGAGCCCTCCTGGCCCTTTCCCCATGAGGGCTTCGAGGCCCTGGCCGGCCTGCGTGCGCGCGACGTGCTCAACGAGTGCCGCCTCTGGCGCGAGCGCGCCATCCGCGACGGTCAGCTCCCGGCGCGCTTCCCCCTGGGCCAGGAGCCGAACGAGGAGAGGAGGCCCCAGTCCGAGACGCGCGTCTCCGAACTGGAGCAGCGCTGGAACGACTTCCGCGCCTCCTTCGAGACCACGCTCCCCGATGATGACTCCGAGCTGGCCGTGCTGCTCGCATGGGCCCTGCGGGCCAGCGCCGACGAGGTGGACACCGGACACCACTTCGACGCCCGGACCCTGGGCGACTCCATCCAGGTGGACGTCTCCCCGAGCGAGGGGAAGCTCCATATCGCCCTGTGCAACAAAGGCACACAGCGCGGGGCGCTCGCCCGGCAGATCGAGCAGGCCCGGAAGGACGCTCGAGGCCGTATCCCCGTCGTCATCCGCACCTCCTCCTTCCCCAGCAACCCGAAGACCCAGGCCGCCGAGGAGATCGGCAAGCTCGTCGCCAAGGGCGGCCGCCGCGTCGTCCTCGAGGACAGTGACTGTCGCGCCATGCTCGCGCTACGCGAGTTCCTCCAGCAGCACGAGTCCCGCGCCGATCTCCACCCCTGGCTCCGCTCGGCCCAGCCCCTCACACAGATCAAGGCGCTGCGCGACATCCTCGATCTGGACAATCTCCGTCCCGTGGCCCGCCCGGCTCCCGTCCCCGCGCAGCCCGTAGCCGAGACTCCCGCCCCCGTGCCTCCCACGCCCGCGCGGCCCGCGACTCGTGTGGAGCCTCCCGCCCCCGCGGTTCGCCCGGCCCCGGCTCCCACCGCGTCGCCCTCGCAGCCCGAGCTCCTCCACATCGGCGAGCTGGACAGCCTCGTGGGTGGCGCCGTCACCTTCGTCCCCGACGAGCTCACCCGCCACGCCGCCTTCCTCGGCGGCTCCGGCAGTGGGAAGACGACGCTCGCGCTCAACGTGGTGGAGCAGCTCCTCTTACGAGGCATCCCCGCCATCCTCGTCGATCGCAAGGGAGACCTCGCCGGTTACTCCCGCGAGGACGTGTGGACCCGCCCGCTCGATGATCCGCGTCGCTCCGAGCGCCGCGCCCTCCTGCGCGATCGGCTCGACGTGGCTCTGTTCACCCCGGGCCACCCCTACGGCCGCCCCCTCGCCATCCCCCTCATCCCCGACGGGCTCGACGCCCTCTCCGAGTTCGAGCGCCAGCAGGCCACCCGTCATGCCGCCGATGCCCTCGCCGGCATGCTCGAGTACAAGCAGACGCCTCGCGACAAGTCCTGTCGCACCATCCTCGCCCAGGCGATGGATCTGCTCGTCCAGCTCTCGCCTCCCGGCGGCGTCACCCTGGACAGGCTCGTGCGACTCCTCAACGAGCAGGATCCCCACCTGGTCAGCGCCATCGGCCATCTGGACACGAAGCTCTTCGGCAAGCTGGTGCAGGACCTGGAGACGCTCCGGATCGGCAGCGCGGCGCTGCTCGGGAGCGGGGGAGAGAAGCTGGACATGGACCTGCTGCTCGGCCGCGGCGTCCACGCCCGACCCGGGAAGACGCGCCTGAGCGTCATCAGCACCCGCTTCCTCGGCGAAAACAACAACGTCCTCTTCTGGGTCTCCCAGCTCCTCATCGAGGTGACGCGCTGGCTCAACCGCAGCCCCTCGAAGTCCCTGCAGGCCGTCCTCCTCTTCGACGAGGCGGACATGTACCTGCCCGCCATGCGCCAGCCCGCCACCAAGCAGCCCATGGAGAGCTTGCTCAAGCGCGCCCGCTCCGCCGGCCTCGGGTTGATGCTCGCCACCCAGAGCCCCGGGGACTTCGACTACAAGTGCCGCGACACCATCCGCTCCTGGTTCGTCGGCTACGTGAAGGAGAAGACAGCCCTCGACAAGATGAAGCCCATGCTCAGCGAGGCCCGCGTCGACTCCTCCGCGAAGATCGCCACCCAGTCCACCGGCGAGTTCCACGTCCTCCGCGAGGGCAAGGTGGAGCGCGTGAAGGCCGAGCCCTCCGTGCTCTCCACTGATCAGCTCTCCGATGACGAGCTGCTGCGGCTGGCTTCGCGGAGTGGGCCGGGGGCCTCCGTACGGGAAACGGGCTCTTGAGAACAAGTCTGGCTG
>QKJM01000699.1 GCA_003249315.1 Archangium sp. | reverse complement strand
GCCCAGCTCGCTGGGGCCCGGAGGCCTCGCCACCGCGCGCACCAGCACCTGCCTGTCCCCGGCCGCCAGGCTCGCCCCCGGCACACTCCCGGAGGCCTCCTCCAGCCCCTGCTTCAATCGCGCCAGCGTCAGCCCGCGCTGCGACAGCTTCACCGCGTCCGCGCGCACCTCCAGCGTGCGCTGCTGCCCGCCCCAGGTGTTCACCTCCACCACGCCCGGCACCCCACGCAGCAGCGGCGCGACCCGCAGCTCCGCCAACTCCAGCAGCTCCGCCGAGGTGCGCCCCGACGAGCTGAGGGTGAAGTGGAAGATCTCCCCCAGGCCGCCGGTGAGAGGCCCCAGCTCCGGAGTATCCACCCCCGTCGGCAGCGCGCCCGAGAGCGCGTTGAGGCGCTCCTGGACCAACTGGCGCGCGAGGTACGGATCCACGCCGTCATCGAAGACGGCCGTCACCGAGGAGATGCCGTAACGCGAGAGGCTGCGGTGCTCCTCCAGCCCCGGCATCCCTCCCAGCGCCGTCTCCACCGGCCGCGTCACCAGCCGCTCCACCTCCTCGGGCGTGAGGCCCGGGGCGCGGGTGAGCACCAGCACCTGGTTGCTGGTGATGTCCGGCAGCGCGTCCAGCTCCATGCGCACCGCCATCACCGAGGCCAGCACGGCGAACAGGGCCGTGAGCACCAGCACCGCGCCGCGATACTTCACCGAACCCTGCACTACCCGCGCGATCACAGTGCGCCTCCTTCCGCGAGCAGCGCCAGCTCGGCGTCCGCGGCCACGGTGTCAGCCTCCTTCAACGCCCCGCGCACCAGCGCGTCCGCGCCACTCGTCACCACCACCCTCACCGGCTGCCGGCGGTGCCCCTCGGGCGTGCGCACCAGCACCACGGCCTCGCCGCCCTCCAGCACCAGCGCGCGCGCCGGTACCACCGTCACCTCCGGCAGCGCGTCCGCACGCACCCGCACCGTGCCCTGGAGACCCGCGGGCAACGAGCGAGCCTCCTCGGGCTCGAACCACACCAGCGTGGTGCCGTCACGCGCGTCCACCGAAGGCGCCTGTCCCACCCGCTTCACGGGCAGTGCCTCCATTCCGGGAGCGGAGAACTCGAAGGTGGTGTCCTCCGGGAGCGACCGGGACAGGCGGGCCTCGATGCGGGCGGGGCCCTCGCCGACGATGCGAACTAGAGGAGCGGAGGCGCTCTCGCGCGTCTCTCCCAGCACCGCGTCCACCTCGGTGACGACACCGTCCACCGGGCTGCGCAGCGGCACCGCGCCCCGCTGCGCCACCCCGGAGGCGGCCGAGGCCTCCAGCCCCGCCACCCGTAGCAGCGCCAGCGCTCCCTGCTGCTCCGCGCGGGCCTCGGCCAGACTGGCCTCCGCCTCGGCCAGCTCGAAGATGCGGGCCATGCCCTGCTCCTGCAGGGCCTTCAACTGCGCGGTGCGATTCTCATAGGCCTCGCGACGCAAGGAGGCGGCCTGCCAGGCCCCGGCGGCCTGCACCAGCTCGGGCATGAGCACGTCGATGAGCACCTCGCCGCGACGCACGCGCTGGCCAGGGCGCACGGCGATGCGGGTGACGCTGCCGCGGAAGGGGAGGCCGAGAGCGGCGGCGCCCTCGGGAGGGGCGAGCACCCGGGCGGGGGCCTCGGTAAGAGGCACGCCGCGAGCGGGGCGCGGGTGGACCCAGGCCGTGGGCGCGCTGGACTGCGCGGGCGGCTGGGCAACAGGGACGGGAGTGGGCGAGGAGCAGCCAAGGGCCGCGCCCAGCAGGACGGTGGAGAGCAGCGCGGAGCGTCTCATGGGGTGTGGACTCCGGAGAGGGCGTCAAGGAGGAAGCGGGCCTTCACGCGCGCCCGCGCCTCTTCGGCGCGGGCGAGGCCCAGACGGATGCGGGCGGAGGCCAGCGCACGACGCGCCAGCACCACCTCGGGGACAGTGGAGTCCCCGGATTGGAAGAGGAGCTCACGGAGGCGGGCGGCCTCCTCGGCGGAGGGGAGGAGCTGCTGCTGCACCGTGTCCAACACCTCTCGCGAGTGCTCCACCTCGTGGAAGGCCAGCAGCAACTCGCCGGTGGCGCGGTGGGTGGCGTCCCGGGCCTCGCCCTCGAGCCTCGCCGCGTTGGCCAGCACCGTGCCGCGCTCGCGCTCGCCACGGTCGAAGAGAGGAGGCACCAGCGACACGGTGAGGGCGCCACCGTAGGCCCCGTCATACTCGCGCGTGCCGGAGACGCCGAGGTTGAGCCAGGTATCGCGCTGGGTGCGCAGCTCCTCCGCGCGGGCCCGCTCCGCCTTCGCGCCGAGAGAGCGCGCCTCCGCATCCGGAAGCTGCTCGGCCCGAACCACCACGGAGGCATAGGACTCGGAAGCGGGCAACTCCACCTCGGGCAGCGGGCCGGTGGCTCGAGGGGGGCGAGAGGGCTCCTGGCCGAGCAGGCGGGCCAGGACCACGCGACGCTCGGCCACCAGTCCCTCTGCGTCCAGCAGGGCGAGGCGAGCCTCGGCGAGGTAGGCGGAGGCCTCGGACTGCTCCAGCTTCGTGGAGGCCCCCAGCGCGGCGGCCGAGTCCACGGCCTTGCGGAAGGACTCGGCGAGCGTCACCTCCTGAGTGCTCTGCTCGACGGCCTGCTCGGCGGCCCAGAGCGCCAACCAGGCCTCGGCCACGGAGAGCCGACGCTCGAGCAGGACAGCGCGGGCCTCCGCCTCCAGAGCGGCCTCCTCCACGCGCACGGCTTCACCCCGCGCTTCCCCCTGCCCCGAGAGGTTGAAGGACTGGCTCACCCCCACC
>QKJM01000670.1 GCA_003249315.1 Archangium sp. | reverse complement strand
GGATGAGGGGCGGCGGCTCGGACACATCGTCGGCAGGGGCCAGCCTATAACGGGCGTCCCCCGGGTCCGCCAGCCCGCTCTCCTCCTACCAGCGGATGAGGAGCCGGAAGCCGGTGTGCGACTGCTCCGCCACGGTGATGATGGGCCGCACGTGAGCCAGCTCCAGGGCTACTTCCATGGCGCCGGCGATGAACTCCGGACGGTTGTGTACGTCCGGAAGCTGGACGGAGCGGCTGCGCTCGCCCATCGGCACCAACTGCACCTCCAGATCCGGGCGGCCCATCATCGCGAGGTAGCGCGGCAGCCGCTCCACCACGTGGGCCGGGCCCACCATGGGGATGGCCACCGCCGCCACCCGGCCCACCAGCGTCTGGGTGAAGCCCTCGGTCAGCTTCCGGCCCAGCAGCCGGTAGGCCTCCTCGTCCCCGAGGTGCCCGTAGACGAGGTTGCGCGCCACCGTCACGCACTGCCGCCATACCTGCACCGGGTAGTCCACCTCCGGGCATCTCCGGTCGTACCCCTCCTGCTCCAGCGCTCGCGTGAGCTGGTCGTCCGGTTCGAGCCCCCTCACGAACAACCCCTCGAACACGCTGGAGGGGATGCGCGGCTGCATCGTATAGGCGGGGGCCTCCTGCATCACGAGACTCGGACTTTCCATGTGCAAGATCCTCCCCGGCTGACTGTCCAGCCGCGCGCACAGCTTATCATGGCTCCTCTGTCTACTGGCAAAGTCCGGTAATGGGCTGATTGTCAGATAAAGCGAGAATTGTCTGGAGGGGGGATGCGCACATGAGTTGCCAGGGGCGTGCGGCCAGCTTAGAGGAAGGGCACAGGAGAATTCTGCATGTCGGTGAACATCCAGCTCGAGTGGACGCCCAACCCCAGCACGCTGAAGTACGTGGTGGACAGGCGTCTGGTGTCCTCCGGGGCGGTGAACCTCACGAGCAAGGAAGCGGCGGCGGAGAAGTCCCCGCTGGCGAGCAAGTTGATGGAGATCCACGGGGTGACGGCGGTGATGGTGGGGAGCAACTTCGTGACCGTCACGAAGGGCGAGGAGGGGGAGTGGGACGAGCTGAATGACGCGGTGATGGCCACGCTGGACGAGCACCTGGGCGCGGGTTTGCCGGCGGTGAACGAGGAGGCGGTGGCGGCGGCGCGGGAGGCGGCGGGAGCCAGCGGCTCGGTGGAGGCGCGCATCCAGGAGATTCTGGACGCCGAAATCCGGCCCGCGGTGGCGATGGACGGCGGGGACATCACACTGGATCGCTTCGAGGACGGCATCGTCTACCTGCACATGCGCGGGGCCTGCAGCGGCTGCCCGTCGTCCACTGCGACGCTGAAGATGGGGATCGAGGGGCGGCTGCGCGAGGCCGTTCCCGAGGTCACCGAGGTGGTGTCCGTCTGAGGCGACAACTCAAAGGTCGGAGTGTCCGGAGGGAGCTGCTGCCGGACCAGTCCCCGGCGCTGTTGAAGGAGCTGCACCTGCTCACGCGCGAGGGGCACCTCAACGCGGACGCGCTGCGCAAGCTCAAGCAGGTGAACCACCTGATGGGCCTGCTGCGCCCGGCGGTGGAGGACTTGCAGTCGCGCCACGGCTCGCCGGTGGTGGTGGACGCGGGCAGCGGCAACGCGTACCTGGGCTTCATCCTCTACGAGCTGTTCTTCAAGGACGAGGAAGCCGGCACCGTGCTGAACATCGAGGGCCGGCCGGAGCTGACGCAGCGGGCGAAGGAGCGGGCAGGGAGGCTGGGCTTCCAGCGGATGGAGTTCCAGACGGCGCACCTGGAGTCGGCGCAGTGGCCGGAGCGCATCCACCTGCTCACGGCGCTGCACGCGTGCGACACGGCGACGGATGACGCGCTGGTGGTGGCCATCCAACGGGGAGCGGACCACGTGGCGGTGGTGCCCTGCTGCCAGGCGGAGGTGGCGGCGCAGCTCAAGGAGAAGCGGCAGGAGGTGGATCCGACGCTGGCGCTGCTCTTCCAGCACCCGTGGCACCGGCGCGAGTTCGGCAGCCACCTCACCAACGTCATCCGGGCGATGACGCTGGAGGCCTTCGGCTACCAGGTGACGGTGACGGAGCTGACGGGGTGGGAGCACTCGCTCAAGAACGAGCTGATTCTCGGTCGGCGGGTACACCGGGACAACCGGCGGGCGCGAGCGAAGCTGGAGGCCCTCCTGGGGACCTTCGGGGTGGAGCCCAAGCTGACGCGGGTGCTGGGGCTGAAGCCGGCGCCGCGTGCTCCCTCCGAGTAGGCGCGCCGGACGTCGATGCTCAGGGGGCGGGGGTCCGCTCCGGTGGTTCGGGTGGGCGCTCCTCTCCCGACGGGAGGACCTTGCACAGGCCTTCCGCTCCGGGCGTCAGATCCTCCGCCACCGTCCGTAGCAGGGTGCTCGTGAGTGCCGAGCGCTCCCGCGCCGTCGAGCCACCCTGTGTCAGCCACGTCGCCACCTTCTCCAGGCTCGTCGCCGTCACCACCTGCAGCCGCACCCGGACCCGCACCTCCAGCGTCGAGGTCGGCTCCTCGTCCATCACCCAGGCCACCCGTTCCAGCTCCAGCGTTCCTGGCTCCACCGGCCTCCCGTCCAGCACCCAGCCCTCCTCCTGGGCCGAGTACGCCAGCACCTGCGTCAGCTTCGTCTCCTCCACCTGTGCGGAGAACCAGAGCGGCCGGCGCTGTCGCAGCGTCAGCTCCAACTCCAGCCTCCCGGCCAGCCCCAGCCTCATCAGCCGCTCCAGCTCGGGGGAGAGCAGCGCACTCGCCTCGGGCCGTACCAACACCCGCCGCCCCACCCGCGTCGCCGTGCATGTCGCCCGCGGCTCCTCGGCCCTCGCCCAGGGCGCGAGCAGCCCCATCGTGGCCACCAGCGCCGCGCCGAGCCTCCTCGCGCTCGTCCCGGGTCTCCTCATCACGCCTCAGAAGGGACGGATGAAGAAGAGCCGTGCCTCGGGCATCGGCGTGGCCCGCTCGTCCGCGCGCCATGCCAGTGCGAAGCGCACCGAGTCGCCGAAGTACAGCATCGTGCCCACGCCCAGCCGCGGATCCATCCACCCCGCTTCTCCCCGGCGTACCGAGCCCACGTCCAGGAAGGCCCCCAGCAGCCCCCAGCGGTACTCCGCGCTCGCCAGCAGCGAGGTGTCTCCGCGGAACTCCTTGAAGCCGTAGCCGCGCAGCGCGCTCCATCCGCCCAGCGCCTCGCGCTTCTGCAGAGGCAGGTCTTTCCCTCCCGCCACTCGCAGGCGCAGCCGCAGGCCGTGGTCATCGCCGGTGCTCACGTACAGCGTGCTGTCACTCACCACCTTCCAGAAGCGGAACCACGCGTCCCCTCCCAACGCCGGGTCGCCCACCTCCACCGTCAGCAGGCTGCGCAGCGCCGTGCGCTCCGGCCACTCCCAGTCATTCCGGAGCAGCGACACCTCGGGGTTGCGGAAGAGCGTGCCCATGTCCTTCGCCCGCGGTGCGTCGCTCGCGTACTCCAGCCGCCCCACCACCGACGCCATCCGGCCCTCGTCCACCCGCGAGTTGGGGAAGGGCGCCGAGTCGCGCCGGAAGAGGCTCAGCGGCGGTGTGAAGCTCTCCATCGACTCGTACACGTCCCGCCGGTACGACACCCCCGTCAGCCAGCGAGGCCCGAAGCGCCAGGTGGCGAAAGCCGTGTACCCGCTGCGTCGGAAGTACTCCGAGTCCGGCCGGTTGAGCAGGAAGGAGTAGAGGTACGAGTCGAAGGCGCCCATGCGCCACCGATCGAAGGTGTCGGTGAAGTCATAGAGCTGGGCGCCCACCTCCGCGAGCCGCAGCACCGGCAACTGCAGCTTCGCTCCCACCAGCCAGTTGAGTCGCCGCTGCCGCGCCGTCTGCTCCGGGTCCCCCTCGAGCCGCTGGCCCCCCAACCGCAGGGGCACCAGCAACGCCGCGTCCAACGTAGCGTGAGCCCGGTTGCCCGCGTCCCACAGCTTCAGGGTCGTCTCCACCCCGGGCGCGAAGCCCGTCACCTGCGTGTGCATGGGGAGGAAGTCCACGTCGAACACCGGCCCGCGCGGGCGCACGTGTACCACCACGCGCCGCTCCTCGGTGGTGATGCTCTGTCCGCCGGACGCGGTCGCCCACTGGTGAAGCTGCTCCTTCCAGGACGGCTCATCCCCGTCGTGCCGCCGCTTGCGCCCCTTGCGCCGCGACGGCTCCTCCACCGGCTGGTAGTGCCGCACTCCTCCTTCGCCTCGCTCCTCCATGAAGCGCGTCACCGGCGCCGGCAGCGCCTCCACGTCCGACAGCGCCAGGAAGGGCAGCTCCGCCTCCACCCGCTTCGCCGCACGCCGCAGGTCGCTGCGCAGCAACACCTCTCCGGGCGTGATGCCCAGCACCTCGCGCACCTGCTTCGCCACCGCCTCCTCCACCCCGCGGACCTCCACCGCCTCCACCGTCCCTTCCTCCACCCGCAGCACCAGCTTCCCCTCCGCCGTCAGCGTGGCGTCGAGACCTGCCAGCACGTAGCCCTCGTCCCGCAGCTCGTCCAACCCACGCTCCAGCGCCGCAGGCAGCCCCCGCCACACGAAGCCCGGGTGGAACTCCTGCCCCTCGAAGTGGGCCAGCATCCCCCGCGGAGGCCACGGCGGAGGGCACGTCCGGGTGACGATCTCCACCCGAACGTCCTCCACCTCGAGGCGCAGCGAGGCCCGCGGGCCCTCCTCCTCGGAGTCGATGCGCGGCGGCAGCCGGAACAGGACCGCGAGCAGCTCCCGCCGCTCCTCCTCCTGCAGTCCCTCCACCTCCACCTCCGTGAGGTAGGGCTGTTCCTCCAACGTCAGCACCAGCTTCGGGGCCTCGTGCTCGGCGAGGCGCACCGTGGGGGTGACCCTGGCGAAGAGGCCCGAGCGTGCCAGCCTCTGGAGGACGGTGGCCGCCTGTTCGGGCGACAGCGGGCTCGCGGCGTGAAGCCGGGCCAACGTGCGCACCTGCTCCTCCGAGAGCCGCTCGAGTCCCTCGAACTCGACGCCCGCGAAGGCATGCTCATCACCGATGCTCAGCCGCAGCGTGCCGAGCACCTCCTCGGTGTCCGGGTCAGACTCCTCAGCGAGCGCGAGGCAGGTGTCCTCCTCGGGAGCGGGGGACTCAGGAGCGGGGAACTCGGGGCCGGGAGCCTGGAGAGCGGGAGACTCGGGGCCGGGAGCCTGGAGAGCGGGGGCCTCGGACGCGACGGTGGCGGGAGGCGTGGCCGGTGCTTCGACCTCCTGGGCGCCAGCCGCGAGTGAGAGGAAGCAGACAATCAGTGGGAGACGGTTCATGTGCAGGGGGAGAGCATGCGGCATTCCAGGCCGCCGGGCTCCGTAAGTGCTCGGAATCACGGTGCCTCACCTGGACGGTCGATGTCATCCCCACATCCCGATGTCATGAGGATGATGTGCTCATGACATCGGGGGAGCCCCGTGGGCGCTCACTGCAAGGAGACGGTGTACTCGTTCAGGGCGGGGTCCTCCACGATCTGCCGCTCGGAGAAGAGGATGGGCCGCCACTGCTTCTGGGAGAAGAGGGTGAGCTGGTCGTCATGGTGAGGAGAGGAGGGGTCCTCGGACTGGCCGTAGGTAAGCACGGCCCGGGCCTCCACGCCGTCGTCGGTGTAGCGCAGGGCCATGAGGAAGCTCGTCCCGTAGTTGACGACGTAGCCGTTCGTGGACAGGCCCGTCTGCGCATTGACCACCGTGCCGCGCGGCGTCGTCGTGTCCAGGGTGGACTTGAGCTCCCGGTACTTGACGACGTTGGCGGTGCCGTCCACGTCGGTGCCGCCGTGCAGGGGGAAGCGCGAGCCGCGTGGGGAGAACTGCACCTGGCCCAGTGGGGCATCGAGTGCGATGTCGGCATCCCGCAGGCGCAGCACGGCCTCGGCCAGCTTGTCGAGGAGCGGATCCTCCGCCGAGGCCGGAGCGAGCGTGTGGGGCGTGGCGATGGGCTGTTCGGGCGAGAAGGGCGTGGAGAAGAGCGAGCCCGCGTCCAGCAGGGCCGGCACGCCGTAGACGCCCATCAGCTCGCGCCACAGGGGCGCGCCCACGCTGCTGGCGTCATAGCGGCCGTCCCACGCGGCCAGCACCGCGCAGGCCTGGGAGAGGTCCACGCTCTGTTCCCGGGCGGTGCCCGAGGGGTTGGCCTGGCAGCGCTCGGCGACTTGCGAGCGCAGCAGCTCGGCGCTCATGCCGCGGTTGCTGAGAACGGAGGTCTGCAGTTCCTCCAGGGTGAAGAGGCCATCCGGGCCGGAGGAGCCACCCTCGCCCACCTCGGTGAGCTGCACCGCGTTCATGCGGGTGCGGAGCGTCTGGGAGACGCGCTCGCGGCCGTGCAGGGGGGAGTAGCCCTCCAGAGGGGAGGCGGGATTGGACAGCCAGTGACTGTCATTGGCGTTGAAGACGAAGTCTCGGCGAGACAGTTGGGGCATCCGCGAGAAGGGCACGAGGCCGGGCTCGCGGGCGCCGGGCTCCTCCACCCACTCGCTGTCGGAGTTGCTCCCGTCGAGCAGCACCACGCCCTGGGCCAGCAGCAGCGACTGGGGCGAGCTCGGGTTGGCGAGCGCCTGCTGCCACTGGGTGAGGGCCGTGGCGCTCAGGTTGGGAGTGGGCGAGGCGTCCGCGTACCAGACGTTGCCTTCGCGGTCCGCGGCCATGGTGTGTACCCAGAGGATGCCCTGCTCCTTGGAGAAGACCTCCTGGAACTGCTGGAGGCTCCGAGCCCGGCCCATGCCCAGGTACTGGGAGATGAAGCGGGTGTTGTCGAGATTGGTATCTCGGTAGCTGACGGCGAAGGACTCGCTCCAGCCCAGGCCGGGCAGGGCGATGATGGGGCCATGATGGCTGCTCCAGGCGTCGCGGGTGACCTCCCGCAGCGAGCCGTCGGGCTGCAGCACCTGCAGGGTGATGGAGCGGGACGTCATCTGCCGCTCCTCGCCATTGTAGAGGTAGTGGGTGGGCTTGCCGGGGACGAGCGGCAGGAGGTAGGCGGTGAAGCGCGCGCCGTTCGAGAAGGTGTGCGTCCAGGCCACGTCCTGGTTGAAGCCGAGGAGGACGCCGGGCGCGCCCATCAGGGAGACGCCGTACACGTCGAGCTGGCCGGGCACGGTGAGATGGCTCTCCCACAGCCGCAGCTCGCCTTCCCAGGGGAAGTGGGGGTTGGCCAGGAGCATGCCGCGTCCGTTGGCCGAGCGCTCGGCGCCAATCGCCCAGCCGTTGCTGGCGAGGCCCTCCGAGGAGAGCGACGGCAGGGTGTCGGGCACGGAGAGGATGCCCTGGCTCCCCGGTGGCTGGGCCGCGGCGATGAACGGAGTGAGTCGGTAGCTGCTGGCCGTGAGGGTGATGTTGATGTGGTAGGCCGTCAGCTCCTCGGGAGTGATGGGGCGCAGCCAGGGCTGTCCGGCGCAGGGCAGCTTCGAGGCTCCATCGCTGCCGAGGAAGTGGTTGTAGCCGTCGGCGAAGCCCTGGACGAGCTGCTGGCTGTCCTCGGGCTGTTTCTCCAGGTTGGCCTTGCCGCGCGCCAGCAGATCCAGGGCGCGCCAGGCGAAGTCGCTGGCGATGTGGGCGTCACCGGGGCCAGGCCCGTGGAAGCGGGCACGTTCTCCGCGGACCTTCAGGATCTGGTCCGCCAGAGTGCATGCATGGTCCTCCGCGAAGGCGTAGCCCTGGCCGAAGCCGAGGCTGCCGAAGTTCGGGGCGGTGATGTGCGGAATTCCGTGGGCGGTGCGGCGGATGGTGGCGTGGTAGCGGGGGCTGGGCGGCGGCTCCTCGGGACAGCCGGCGGTGGCGAGCAGGGCCAGGCTCAGGAGGAGGGATGCCGCACTCCGCTTCGGCGCGGACGAGACGGCTCGGACGGAGGTCGATGGAGTGGGTAAGGACATGGGCGCACTCTATGAAATGGCTCAGACTATCGATATGCCCAGGGCCTTGATTCGGCGATAGAGGTTGCCCCGATCCATCTGGAGCAGGCGCGCTGCTCCCGCGATGCTGCTCCCCTCCTCCAGCGCGGCGCGGATGAGGGTGCGCTCGAAATCGTCCACATGTTCACGGTAGCTCTTCGTTCCGGGTGACAGGCGTACGGACGCGGCTGGAGCCAGGGGGGCGGGTCCGATGAGGGATTCGGGAGTGAGGAGGAGCGGGCCGCCACCGCGCAGCAGGTTCTGGCGCTCGACGTAGTTGCGCAGCCCGCGCACGTTGCCTGGCCAGGGCCATGCGCGCAGCGCCTCCTCCGCTTCGGGCGCCAGCTCCAGCGGTACGCCCGGCCCGGCCAGCTCCGCGGCGAAGGCCCGGGCCAGGGGGAGGATGTCGTCGGGGCGCTCGCGCAGGGGCGGCAGGTGGAGGGGCAGCACGTTGAGGCGGAAGTACAGGTCCTGCCGGAAGCGCCCCTCCTCCACCGCGCGTGCCAGGTTCCGGTGGGTGGCGGCGAGGATGCGCACGTCCACGGAGATGGGCGTGGTGCCGCCCAGTCGCTCCACCTCCTTCGTCTCCAGCACGCGCAGCAGCTTGGCCTGCAGCTCCAGGGGCATGTCGCCCAGCTCGTCCAGCAGCAGCGTACCGCCGCTGGCCTGCTCTATCCTCCCCAGCCGCCGCGAGGTGGCACCCGAGAAGGCCCCGCGCTCATGGCCGAACAGCTCGCTCTCCAGCAGCGTGGCGGGGATGGCGGCGCAGTTGACGGCCACCAGGCGCCCCTTTCGCCCCGAGGCCAGGTGCAGCGCCCTCGCCACGCGCTCCTTTCCAGTCCCCGTCTCGCCTGTGATGAGGATGGCCGTGTCGCTCGGCCCCACGCGGGCGATGAGCTGTCGCAGGGACTCCATGGCCGGGCTGCCGCCCACCAGGTGTCCCGGGCGGGCCAGCTCCTCCTGGAGCCTCTGCCGCTCCTCGCGCAGCTCGCTCAGCGCGAGCGCGTTGCGCAGGGCGGTGAGGAGCCGCTCGGGCGAGGGCGGCTTCTCCACGAAGTCGGTGGCGCCCAGCTTGAGCGCCTGCACGGCCTCCGAGGGCGAGGCCTCGCCGGAGAGCACCACCACCGGCACTGGCAGCGGTCGGGGCAGCCTCGCGAGCAGCTCCAGCCCCGTCTCTCCGGGCATGCGCAGATCCAGCAGCATCAGCGCCGGCGGGCTGCCGGGCGCCTCCAGCAGGCGCATGGCCTCGGCGGTGGAGCGGGCCTCCACGGGAGAGAAGCCCTCGTCGGAGAGCAGGCCGCGCAGACCCCGGAGGACGCCGGGGTCGTCGTCCACCAGCAGGATGCGAGGGCCGGGCGCCCGGGGGCGCGGAGCGGGCAGGGGCGATTCCACGCTCCCCAGCCTACCGCAACGCTTCTTCCCCGACAGCGGGCGCGCCGGTCGGCAGCTCGCGCACCGTCGTCAGGTACGTGTCTCCCCGCTTCTCGGCGAACAGGTCCAACACCAGCATCAGCGAGGACTGCAGCACCAGCCCCAGGCCGATGCCGTACACCAGCTCCTTGCGGCGGAAGAAGTACGTGAGCGCCACCCCGGAGAGCAGCAGCCCCACCTCGATGAGCTTGTAGATTTCGAAGTTGCGCATCACCACCTCCATGCGCGGCACCTCCGCCGCCTGGAAGGCCGCGGGCGAGGCGGCGAGCTGCGTCGTGAGTGCCGCCACCTGCCCGTCCGTGCGCCACGCCACCGTGCCCCCCACCACCAACTGGATGAGCGCCACGGCCATCAGCGGCCACGCCATGCCCCGGTATGCCGAGCCCGTCTTCTGCAGCCACGCCGACGCGAGCAGCGCGGCGACTCCCACGGCGATGAACAGCCAGCTCTCCGCCTTCTCCTCGGCGAAGTAGCGCACCATCTGCTCCTGCATGCTCTCCAGCCCCTGTCCGCGCGGCGGAGTCGTTCCCTCACCGCAGTTGATGACCGAGGGTCATTAGTTAGATGAGTGAGGGTCAGTTGTCAAGGAGGGGGGAGAGAGGGGCAGCTCCACGAGGGCGAGGGTTCCGCCCTGGGGAGAGGGCTCGAGGCGGAGGGTGCCGCCGTGCTCGTGGGCAATCTTCTGGGAGATGGGGAGGCCCAGCCCGCTGCCGCCCGGCTTGGTGCTGAAGAGGCCGCGGGTGAGGGCGGGGCCTTCCAGGGCGGAGGGGAGGCCGCTGCCGTCGTCGAGGATGGAGACGCGGACGGAGGAGGCGAGCGCCTCGATGGAGAGGCGCACGGGGGATGCGCCGGGAGGAGACGCCTCGGCGGCGTTCTTCACCAGGTTGCCGAAGAGGCGGCGCAGGCCGTCCGGGTCCGCGTGGAGGGTGGGCTCGGGGCCGGGGAGGAGCTCCACGGGGACGGAGGCGGTGTCCTGGTAGAGGGCGCATACCTCGACGAGCAGGGGGCGCAGGGCCACGGGCTGGAAGCGCGGGGCGGGCAGGCGGGCGAAGTCGGAGAAGCTGCGTGTCATGCGCATGAGCAGCTCCACCTCCTCCTGGAGGAGGGAGACGGACTCGGCGAGGCGGGAGGCATCCGGCGGTGCGTCCGGGCGGGAGAGGCGCGCGAGCGCGAGTCGCATGGCGGTGAGAGGATTCTTCAGCTCGTGGGCGAGCGCGCGG
>QKJM01000096.1 GCA_003249315.1 Archangium sp. | reverse complement strand
AGCGTCTGGTGGAGGAGGCGAGACTGTCCACCCAGCTCCGCCACCCCAACCTGCTCGCCGTCCACGCGCTCGCCGGCTCCGAGGCGGAGCCCTGCCTGCTGATGGAGTACGTCGAGGGCTCCCCGCTGGACGAGCTGATGCGGCTGGCGGCCCAGGCGGAGCGGCCACTCTCCGAGCTCTTCGCCTGCTACGTGGGGGCGGAGCTCTCCGATGTGCTCCAGTACGTGAACACCGCCTCGGGCATGCACGGCCAGCCCCTGGCCGTCGTACACCGGGACGTGACGCCCCACAGCATCCTGGTGGGCCGCCACGGCGAGGTGAAGTTGATGGACTTCGGCGCGGCGTACTCGCAGCTCCCGGGCCGGGTGTCCTCGGAGGGTGACAGCGACCTGGGTTCGATCGCCTATGGGGCTCCCGAGCGGGCCTCGTTGGAGCGCACCGACGGGCGCTCGGATTTGTTCTCCCTGGGCCTGGTGATCTTCCAGCTCCTTACCGGCAAGCACCTGTTGGGCGCCGAGGCGCGCTTCGAGGCGGAGCTGCTCAACCGCCAGCTCCGTGCCCGGGGGGAGTCCTCCGGCTCTCGTCGCACTCCGGGCCTCGAGGAGCTGAGCCCCCGGCGCACCGCGGCCTTCCTGCGCCGGCTGATCACCCTCTCCTCGGAGCTCGTCGATGAGGCGACCCTCTCCCTGCCGGAGGGCCTGCGTCCCATCCTCCGCAAGGCGCTCGCGCCTCGGCCCGAGGATCGGATGGCCTCCGGCTCGGAGCTGGCCGGGGCGCTGAGGGGGTATCTGGAGGGGGTCGGGCCGCACTACGGGCGGTTGGAGCTGGCGACCGAGGTGGAGTCCCTGCGCGAGGCCGCCCTCCTCGGCTTGGAGGAGCCCCCCTCACCACCCCGGAAGGGGCGGTTCTTCGGTCGCAAGCGTCGCAAATGACCACGAAACGTGGCCTGAGCCTTGGTTGATGACACGGCCCGTGCTAGGTCGCCGCCTTGTTCGTACAAGGAGCCTGGTCAATGGGTCGCCGTCACATCCGAGTCGTGGGCGCGATGCTCCAGAATGCTGAAGGGCGCTACCTCATCACCCAGCGTCCCCCCAAGGCGACGCTACCGCTGCTGTGGGAGTTTCCGGGCGGTCGTGTCGAGGAGGGGGAGTCGGATGAGCTGGCGCTCGCCCGAGAGATTCGCGAGGAGATGGGTGTGGATGTCGAGGTGCTGGAGCAGGCCCTCCACACGCACCACGACTATCCCACCTACGACATCGACTTCCGCGTCTACCGCTGCCGGCTCACCAGCTCCGAGTCGGCCATCCAGCACCTGCGCGTGCATGATCACCGCTGGGTGACGCTCGACGAGATGTCTCAGTACCGCTTCCCCGACGCGGACGCGAAGACGCTGGCCAGGTTGCTGGGGTTGGACGCCTGAGGTGAAGCGGCTGGGGTTGTTGCTGGTGGGGTGGATGGCCTGCGCCTGTCCGCGGACGCCGCCCTCCTCGTTCTCCGCCGATCTGGAGGATCCCCGCTATCCCTCCGCCCGGGGCCTCCCTGGTTGCGTCCGCTACGGCCCTCCCCAGGCCATGGGCACCGTCCCCCTGGTGCTGACGGAGCTGTCCGGCCTGGCCGCCAGCCGCCTGCACCCGGGCGTCCTCTGGGCCCACAACGACTCCGGCAACGCCTTCCAGCTCTTCGCCCTCGACGCGAATGGCACGGTCCTGGCCACCTTCTCCCTCACCGGCGCCACCCCGAGGGATCTCGAGGATGTGGCCGTGGGCCCGTGTGCCCCGGGCGAGAGGCGCTCGTGCGTCTTCCTCGCCGACATCGGCGACAACTTCGAGCGTCGTGAGCAGGTGCGCCTCTACCGCCTGCCGGAGCCCGAGATGCTGCTGGATGGCACCCTGCCCGTGGAGACGCTCCCCTTCACCTGGCCGGATCGGCCGCACGACGCCGAGTCGCTGATCATCGACGCCCGTACAGGGCGGCTGGCCGTCCTCACCAAGACGCGCGACTCGCTGGGTGAGCTCTTCGCGCTGGACGGGCTGGCGCCGGACACCGTGGTGCGGGCCACGCGGCTGGGCGAGCTGCACGCGCCCGAGGGGGTGGATCACCACTCCACCGCGGCGGATCTCCACCCCTCGGGGGAGCGGCTGCTGGTGCGCACCTACACCCGCATCTGGGAGGTACGTCGCCCGGGTGCCTCTTCCCTGGAGGAGCTCCTCCAGGGCGAGGTGGTGGAGGTCCCCGCTCCCAGCCAGGCCCAATCCGAGGCCATCGCCTGGCTGCCGGGCGGCCGGTCCTTCCTGGTGGGCTCCGAGTTCGCCGGCCAACACCTGTACCGCGTGGACTGCCGCTGAGCCTCGTTCCCCCCGGGGTGGTTGTCGGCTACCGGGCATCGCCTCCCCCTGGATGGAAGGGTGGGGCTCCCGCGTTACCCCTCATGGCCTGTGCGCACCGCACGCTGGGTTGACCGGCGGGCGACGGTGAACATCTTTGGCCGGCAGGGCGCTCAGCCACGTACCACCGGGGTGCGTGTTTCCAAGGGGAGGGGGGAGTACACCGACGATGAAGCCTCAGAACACGCCGCCGGGGATGGGACCGCGCGGGAAGAAACATGAGAAGCCCACCCCCCCTCCGAACAAGGGCTTTCGGTTCGGTTCCCCGCTGGGCTACATCCTCTTGCTCGTCCTGGGCTTCATGCTCTTCCGCAACGTCTTCGAGGACGCGGGCGCCAGGCCCATTCCCTACAGCGAGTTCCGCAAGGCCGTGCAGGAGGATCGGTTCTCCAAGGTGCAGCTCTCGGAGGACCGGGTGAAGGGCTTCCTCGTGGCGCCCGAGTCCGCGGCGCCTTCCGCGGACGAGGGTGTTGGCGCGATGCGCGGCCAGCCCGGGGCCCTGCCGTGGGTGGCCTACCGCGTCCAGGGGGATGAGCAGCTCGTGCCGCTGCTGGAGGAGAAGGGCATCGAGTACGAGTGGCTGCCCCAGTCCGGCTTCGCCGATCTGTTGTGGATCTGGCTGGTGCCGCTGGGCCTGGTCTTCCTCTTCTGGAGCGTGATGATGCGGCGGATGGCTGGAGGTATCGGCCAGGGTCCGCAGAGCGTGATGAGCTTCGGCAAGACGCGCGCCAAGGTGCAGGCCGAGGCCGACACCGGGGTGGGCTTCAAGGACGTGGCCGGGGTGGACGAGGCGGTGGATGAGCTGAAGGAGATCGTCGAGTTCCTCCGGACGCCGGAGAAGTTCCGCAAGCTGGGCGGCCGCATCCCCAAGGGGGTGCTGCTGGTGGGCCCGCCGGGCACCGGCAAGACGCTGCTGGCCCGCGCGGTGGCGGGCGAGGCCGGGGTTCCCTTCTTCAGCCTCTCCGGCTCCGAGTTCGTGGAGATGTTCGTCGGCGTGGGCGCCGCCCGCGTGAGGGATCTGTTCGCCCAGGCCACCTCCAAGGCGCCGTGCATCATCTTCATCGACGAGCTGGACGCCATCGGGAAGAGCCGCAACGCCGGCATCGCCGGGGGCCATGACGAGCGCGAGCAGACGCTCAACCAGCTCCTGGCGGAGATGGACGGCTTCGACAGCCGCGCCGGCCTCATCATCCTCGCGGCCACCAACCGCCCGGAGATACTGGACAGCGCGTTGCTGCGCCCGGGTCGCTTCGATCGGCAGGTGTTGGTGGATCGGCCGGACAAGCGGGGCCGCGAGCGGGTGCTGGAGATCCACTCCCGCGGGGTGAAGCTGGGGCCGGACGTGGACCTCAAGTCGCTGGCCGCGCGCACGCCGGGCTTCGCCGGGGCGGACCTGGCCAACGTGGTGAACGAGGCGGCGCTGCTGGCGGCGCGGCGCAACCGCGACTGCGTCACCCGCGCGGACTTCGAGGAGGCGATCGAACGGGTGGTGGCCGGCCTGGAGAAGAAGAACCGCCGGATGAACGAGCGCGAGAAGGAGATCGTCGCCCACCATGAGGCCGGCCATGCGGTGGTGGGGTGGATGATGCCCCACGCGGAGCGGGTGACGAAGGTGTCCATCATCCCCCGCGGCCTCGCCGCGCTGGGCTACACCATGTCCCTGCCTCTCGAGGATCGGTACCTCATGTCGCTGGACGAGCTGCTCGACAAGATGGCCGCGATGATGGGCGGGCGCGCCGCCGAGGAGATCTTCATCGGGGAGATCTCCACCGGCGCGGCCAATGATCTGAAGCAGGCCACGGAGATCGCCCGGTTGATGGTGCGCGAGTACGGTATGAGCACCCTGGGGCCGGTATCGTTGGGCTCGGATCAGAGCCAGTCCTTCCTGCGCTCGGCCGGAGTCCAGGAGCCGCGCAACTACTCGGAGCAGACGGCGCGGCTGGTGGACGATGAGATCCGCAAGCTCGTCTCCGAGGCGCTGGAGAGGGCTCGCCGCACCCTCACCACCCACCGCGAGAGGGTGGAGGCTCTGGCCGCCCGCCTGCTAGCCACCGAGGTGGTGGACGAGGATGAGATCCGTCGCCTGCTGGGACCCAAGGTCACCGCCCACAAGGGACTGCTCCATCCCGAGGCCCGCCAGGTCATCTCCGCCCATCCGGTGGGGGCAGGCGGTGAGGAGGTTCCCCCCGCGGGCGCCCAGCACCACGCGGACACGCTGCCCGACGCCTGAGCCTCCCCGGGCTCTCGATCGGCTGCTCCCTGACCTTGCCTCTTCTTCGCCTGCCGCATTCCCTGCGGTGTGCGGAGGGCGAAATTATGTTGCCCGAGAGGAGGAAGAGGCCGTGGAGAACAGGATCGGAAAGAGCTACGTGGCGCGCAAGACCCTCTTCGCCAAGGGGCTGCGTGAGGGCCGCCTCTCGGTGCAGGAGATCGAGGAGGCGCTACCCTCCGGTACCCTCACCGCCGCCGAGCGCTGGCTGCTCTACTACTCGCTGCGCGCGGCCCAGGTGGAGATCATCGACGAGGTGACCGGGCAGGTGGATCATGGCTTCATGTCCGAGCAGCCCGCGGCCGAGCAGCACTAGCCCGTAGTCCAGGCTTTGACACGGTGGCCCCGCTGGTTAGGTTCGCCCCGATATGAACGGCAAGTCCCAGACAGATGGTTCGTCGGAGGAGACGCAGGCGCACGAGGCGCCCGCTCCCGAGATGGAGGCCGAGCAGCAGGCGGCGCAGGAGCCCTCGGAGGAGGAGACCGAGCGCCAGCGCCTGGAGTCCGAGCTGGAGGCGGCCCGGCGCCGCGTGGATCAGCTCGCCCGCGCCTACCAGCAGGCGGAGAAGGATCGCGAGGAGTTCAAGCAGCGCCTCACGCGCGAGCGTGATCGCATGCTCGACGTGGAGCGCGGCAACGTGGCCACCACGCTGCTGGAGGCGGTGGACGAGCTGGATCGCTGCGTCTCCATGAGCGGGCAGGACGCCTCCGCGCTCGCCCAGGGCGTGCGGATGATCCGCGACGGGCTGCTCTCCAAGCTGCAGCAGATGGGCGTGGAGCGCCTCCAGGTGGTGGGGCTCCCGTATGATCCGAACACCGCCGAGGCCACGGACATGGAGATCACCCCCAACCCGGATGAGGATCAGCGGGTGGTGGAGGAGGCGCGCGCGGGCTACCGCATGAAGGAGCGCATCATCCGCCCGGCGCGGGTGAAGGTGGCGAAGTACGTGGCCCCCGCGCAGGCCTGAGCTGGTAGGGTGGGGCTCGCCTCCCCACCCCCCCGCGAGTGGCCGCGGAGTCGGGAAACAGCCCATGGGCGTGGGGTGTTTGCCTCCAGCCATGGCCCTGATTCGTCGCCTCTTCCTCTTCTCCTCGCTGATCTCGCTGCTCTCGTGGGGCCTCGCCTCGCCCGCGCTGGCCCGGACGGAGCCGGAGTTGCTTACCTCGTGGCTCGAGGCGCGAGCGCGGGAGCACACCGCCTGGGCCGAGCAGGCCGCCCTCGTGCGCAGCGGCCCCATGGGCCTGTGGCGCGAGTGGCCCGCCGACGAGCAGCCCCTGTTGGCGGGCTTCGTTCCTCCCACCTCGCTGGCGCCGCTCATCCGAGCGGTGGAGGCGGGGGTGGTGAACATCACCACCGTGCGAGACGGGGCCGGCGCCCTGGATCCCACGGGGCGCACCAGCGGCTCGAACTCGGCCTCCGGCTTCCTCCTCACCCCGGACGGGCTGGTGGTCACCAACAACCACGTGGTGGCCCAGGGCCGGCAGGTGGCCCGGGAGATCGTCGTACGCCTGGCGGACGGGCGGGAGTTCCCTGCGGAGGTGGTGGGGCGCGACGCGTCCACGGACGTGGCGCTGCTGCGGCTGCAGGGGGAGGGGCAGGGGCAGGGCGTGGGGGAGCTGCCCGCGGTGTACCTGGGCGACTCGGATCGCCTGGAGGTGGGGGACTGGGTGGTGGCCATCGGCAACCCCTTCGGGTTGGACCACTCGGTGGCGCACGGGATGATCTCCGCCAAGGAGCGGGTGATCGGCGTGGGCCCCTTCGACGACTTCATCCAGACGGACGCGCTCATCAACCCCGGCAACTCGGGCGGGCCCCTCTTCAACATGCGGGGGGAGGTGGTGGGGGTGAACACCGCCATCATCAGCCAGGGGCAGGGCATCGGCTTCGCGGTGCCCATCAACATGGTGAAGGATCTGCTGCCCAACCTGCGCCAGAACGGGGAGCTCGCGCGAGGCTGGCTGGGCGTCGTCATCTCCGAGCGGCCCCCGGAGGGGGTGCGCGCGGCGGTGGTGAAGCAGGTGTACCGCAACAGCCCGGCGGCGAGGGCGGGCCTGATCCCCGGGGATCAGGTGGTGGCGGTGAATGGGCGGCAGGTGGACAGCTACCAGCAGATGCTGCGGAAGGTGGCCATGCTGGCGCCGGGGACGGAGGCGCGGCTGACGCTGCTGCGCGGGGACTCCACCGAGGAGGTGGCGGTGACGCTGTCCGAGCGTCCGGCCCAGGAGGTGTTGGAGGCGCTGGAGGGGCCGGGCAACCTGAGCGATCTGGGGTTGCTGCTGAGGGATCTCTCCCCCGAGGTGGCCGCCGCGCTGGGGCAGGAGGCCTACGACGGCGTGCTGGTCTCCGGGGTGGTGCCGCGCCGACCGGCCTCCCAGGCGGGCCTGCGGGTCGGGGACGTGGTGACGGAGGTGAACCGCCGCCGGGTGCAGGACGTGGCGGCGGTGCGCGCGGCTCTCGAGCGCAGCCCGGGAGCCGCCGTCCTCCTGCGCGTGCGGCGAGGCGACGTTCAGCAGTACGTGGCCCTCGAGCCTTGAGGGCCTACTTCTTCCGTCCCTTCTTCCGCACGGGGCCGTCGGCGAACCACAGGCCGAAGACCTGCCCCGTGCGCCCGTCCGTCAGCAGGATGGCGTCCAACTGGGCGTCCACTCCGTAGCGCTTGCTTCCGTCCGGACCCTCCAGGCTCCATACCCCCTTCGGTGTGAACACCACCTGGGCCCGGAGATGGCGCTCCGAGAAGAGGCGCAGGAACTCCTGTGCGTTCCACCCGGGGGGCGTGGTGCCCTCGATCTGGATCAGCGACAGCACCGGTTGGCCCTGCGCGTCCGCCTGGGTGGGAATTCCCCCCGTGAGGTTGTAGGCCCCTCCGGGGAAGGAGGGGGTGACCTGAATGGTGTAGTTGCCCGCCTTCGGCTGGTACGGCCCGGGCGCCAGCATCGCCGCCGCCTCCTCGCGGATGATCATGTACAGCTTCTTCCCCTCGTACCGCTTGCGGAAGGCCTCCGCCTCCGAGCGGCAGGTGGGGCTGACGAAGAAGCCGCTGCACTCGCCGATGTAGCTGTCCAGGAAGGCCGCCAGGCCGCCCAGGGGCTCGGCCTGATCTCTCAGTTTCGCGAAGCGTGGATTCACGTCCGCCAGGGCCAGGGTGGGCAGCAGCAGGATGGCAACCAGGAAGTGACGTCTCACGCGGGTGATTCTCCGGGGAGAGGGGTGCATGGGGCCCTGATGCTGCCACCCCTCGCCCTTCCTGGGCACCCTTCCGTCTCCCCCTGTTTTCGCCTGTTGCGGTACGTCTCGGTGCGTCGTGGTGCGTAGCGGTATGTGGTGGTGGATAATTTGCCTACATTGTCTCCGGGTGTAGCTTGCGTCTCACCTTCTCCTTCCTTCGGAGGCAGCACATGGTCCACATCGAGAGGCGCTCCCAACTGCGGTTCGACAAGGTGTTCACGGTCTACCTCTCCACGGATGGGGGGTTGTGCCGGGGCATCGGCCGCAACCTCAGCACGAGGGGCATGTTCATCGAGACGCGGGAGCCGATGTCGCTGGGGGAGAGGGTGAAGGTGACGTTCGCCGGGGAGGACGGGACGGAGATCACCTGCCTGTGCGAGGTGCGCTACCAGGTGGCGCTGGCCTACGGGCGCAAGGACGGGCGCGAGGGCAACACCCGTGGGGTGGGGCTGCGGATCGTCGCCTACGAGACGCTGGAGGATCATCCGCTGCTGCTGGTGGACCGCGAGCGGGTGATGCACTGAGGGGGAGCGGAAGGAGGAGGCGGACATGAAAAGGGCCCGGCCGCGAGGAGCGACCGGGCCCTTGGTGTTTCAGGGGGCGGGGGAGGGGCCTACTGGGAGAAGCCCTCGAGGAGGTAGTGGGCCTCGATCCGCTTGAGGGCGAGGATCATCGCGGCGCAGCGGGGATCCACCTCACGGCCGATGCAGTAGTGGCGGCTGTCGTGGGACTCGGTGCGGCGGCCCTGGTTGCGGGAGATGTCGCGGATGATGCGGTAGTTGCGCTTGATGGCGTGCTCGAGGCGCTGGTTGACCTCGGCCTCGCTCCAGCGCTCCATGCGCTTGTTCTGGACCCACTCGTAGTAGCTGACCGTCACGCCGCCGGCGTTGGCGATGATGTCGGGGATGAGATCGATCCCCCGGCGCTGGAGGACCTTGTCGGCCTCGGGGGTGGTGGGGCCGTTGGCACCCTCGGCCACGAGCTTGACCTTCATGCGCTCGGCGATCTCGGCGGTGATTTCGCCACCGAGGGCGGCGGGGAAGCAGATGTCGGCGGGGACCTCCCAGAAGTCCTTCTTGTCGATGGACTGGGCGCCGGGGAAGCCGAGCACGCTGCGGCGGAGGTTGTCTGGATTATTGACGTAGGCGACGAGGGAGGGGACGTCGATGCCATCGCCGTTGTAGATGGTGCCGTCGGCGTCGTTCACGGCGAGCAGGCGGGCGCCCATATTCTGGAGGATGAGGGCGCCGTGGCTGCCCACGTTGCCGAAGCCCTGGAGGATGAAGCTCTTGCCCTTGAGGGTCTCGCCCTTCTCCGCGTAGTAGTCCTCGATGCAGTAGGCGACGCCCTGGCCGGTGGCGGCGACGCGGCCCTCGGAGCCGCCGATGCGCACGTCCTTGCCGGTGACGATGCCGCGCATGTTGTGGCGCTCGCGCTCACCGTCCGAGTACTGGCGGTACAGGAGGGCCATGAGCTGCCCGTTGGTGCCGATATCCGGAGCGGGGATGTCGATGTTGGGGCCGATGAGGCTCTTGAGCTTGTACATGAAGCGGAGGGTGATGTTCTCCAGCTCCTCCTTGCCGTACTCGCGCGGATCGATCTGGAGGCCGCCCTTGCCGCCGCCGAAGGGGACCTCGGAGATGGCGGTCTTCCAGGTCATCTCGGCGGCGAGCGCCTTGAAGAGATCGAGGGAGACCTCGCGGTGGTAGCGAAGGCCGCCCTTGTAGGGGCCGCGGGCCTGGTTGTGCTGGACGCGGTAGGCCTTGAAGCGCTGGGACTCGCCGGGGACGAGCTGGTAGACGATGCCGTCAGGGAGGCGGAGGTGTCCGCGGCGGATGGAGACGTCCGAGCCGAGCAGGGCGCGGCCGTTGAGGATGATCTTCCCGTCGGCGAGGCGCTCGAGGCCGTCCGGGTTGCGCACCTGGGTGACGGGCAGGTCCTTGAAGGTGGCCGCCTCCTGGGGGGTCAGGGGGACGAGCCGGTCCTTCAGCCGGGCGGTGAGGTAGAAGATGTGCTCGTAGTCGGGTTCTTCGAGCTCCAACCGAACGCGTTTGTCCAGACCGATGAGGTCGGCCGCGTGGTGGAAGATCTCCATTGCCTCCGTGTAGATGGTCCGCCGCGGCTGTGGCGCGGGGGCGCGCATGAAGTTCTCTTCGCTGGCCATGTGGGAATCGCTCCTTGGGGTGAGGCGATTTTGGGGTAGATAGGCGGGGCACTTATGAGCACAGGCGCCCCTGGGGGTCAACCGAAGGGCGGGAATGTTGGGATTCAAACCGTAGTTTTTTCAGGTAGTTAGCGCGACGCGACGTGTCAATGCACCGGTGGTGGGCGCGCCTCCCCACCGGGAGTAGGGGCGGGGTGGAGGAGGGGAACAAAAGAAGTGCTTGCCCTGTCAGGGGGGCCATGGTACTTCGCCCGCCCACATCGACACGGCGGCAACGCCGTTACGCCGACATAGCTCAGCTGGTAGAGCAACTGATTCGTAATCAGTAGGTCCCCGGTTCAAGTCCGGGTGTCGGCTCCAAGAGACGGGTCGCCAAGCAAGAAGGTGCTTGGCGGCCCGTTTGTTTTTCCGCGCGAAGATGCATCCCAGGCTCGGGTGACTCGGCGGCTTTTCTTGTCCTCGGTGCCGTAACCTCTCGGGCATGCGTCCACGATTTTCGCGGGCAGGGGTGCTCGCGCTGACGCC
>QKJM01000044.1 GCA_003249315.1 Archangium sp. | reverse complement strand
ATCCCGCCCACGGCACTCAGCTCGTAACACCCCGCCGGAGTAGCCCAAGTGGCAGAGGCACCAGGTCGAGAGCCTGGCGAGTGTGGGTTCGAATCCCTCCTCCGGCATCCCCCAGAAAGGACCCCGAGTCATGGAGACGCTGGTGCTCAGCCAGTCGTACGAACCCATGGCCCGGATCTCCTGGCAGCGCGCCATCATGCTGCTGTGGCAAGGCAAGGTCGAGGTGGTCGAGGAGTATGAAGACCGCCTCGTCCGCTCTGTCACCCTGGAGATCCGGATGCCTTCCGTCATCCGCTTCCTCTGCCTGACACGGCGGGGCCCCCGCGGCATCAAGTTCAGCCGAGACAACGTCTACCTGCGCGACAACCGCCGCTGCCAGTACTGCGGCCGCCAGGTGTCCCGCTCGGAGGCCACGTACGACCACATCCTCCCCCGCGCACAGGGAGGCCGCACCACCTGGGAGAACATCGTGATTGCGTGCGTGCCCTGCAACCAGAAAAAGGGTTGCCGCACGCCGCAGCAGGCCCACATGGCGCTGCGCTCCGTCCCGGAGAAACCCCGCAAGCTCCCAGACTCGGTACAGCTCACCTTCCTCTACGAGAAGGGCATGCCCGTCTCCTGGCGCAGGTTCCTCCGTGACGTCGCCTACTGGCACACGGAGCTCGAGGAGTGAGCCCCGTATCCAGCGTCGCCAGCTCACGCTCCAGCCGGGCGGGGCACTCGGGGTGCCCCTTGCCCGGGTCATGCTTCAGGAAGAGCCCTTCCGTCAGCTTCCCGCCCCCAGGGGAGGTGGGAAGGCAGGCCGGGGAAGGCCTGTCATCAGTAGCTCCAGGCCTCGTAGAAGCGCGACGCGCTGCAGCCGTCCGTCACGGAGAGGTATGTGCTGCCGTAGAGCTGCGGCACGAAGGTGGGGGAGATGCTGGCACTGGATGTCACGATGACGAGCCAGTCGTCAGAGAACGGACCGTAAGCGTCCGAGTCCTCGTTGGTAATGTTGTCCTCCATCGAAGCCCGCGCGTACGTATGGAACGTCTTTTTGTACGGCGCGAAGGGCCCGAACTCGCTCCACTCCGCCTTGCTGGTGACGCTGCCGTCGACCATGCCGAACTGGAATGTGATGGTGAAGTAGTAGGAGCCCCCACAGACGGAGCCGGAGGGGGAGCCCGAGGAGCCGCTCGCGAAAGGCTCGATGTCCATGGCCAGAGCCTCGGCCACGCGAGCCTCCTCCACGCTCTTCTCCAGGAACTGGATGCGCTTCGTGTTTGAATCCATCTGCCGCGCGAGCGCGGCATTGCTCCCGCCCAGCTCCTTCATCTGAATCATCATCGTCGCCTGCTCAAACCGGGCGCGCTGGAGGGCGAACTCGAAGGCCTCACGGCCGAAGCCCATCCGCTCGACGCCGCCCGCCAGGCGGGCCCGCTCCCAGACGCCGGGGGCAATCTTCGTCCACCCCTCCGTGTTCGTGCTCTCCACCGCCTGGACGGTCTGGCCCGTCGCCTGGCGCTCCTCCGCGCCCTGCTCAGCGCCACAGCCCACCATGGCCAACACTGCCAGCGAAGTCACTGCCTTGCTCGTGCTCTTCATCATTCGTACTTCCTGGTGCTCGAAACCTGCCCTATCGCAGGTCACCCACTCTGACAGCAAAACCACTGTCCATGGCAAGTACAACCGTACGGACTTGGAGTGAGAGCCCCGTGGAAGGCCCCTCGGACACCCTCCCGAATCTCTTCTGCGGCACAACAACGCACAAGATGGATAGGGGCACTGTTGAGACACATAAGACGGATTGAGATTGCCCCGGTTGCGAGGACAGTGCGGTGTACTCGAAGAGCGCCGCGCGAGCCTGTTCGTGCGTGGCGAAGTCGGCGTCGTGAACGAGTTCCGTCTGCGGAAGCTCTCCACCACGGCACTGTCCCAGTACTTGCCCTTTCGCGACATGCGCTAGAGCGCTCCCCCGTCGCTGTCTTGCCACTGTCAACATCCGCCTCGTTCACCCAGTTGCGCAGGGCCGACTCGGTCAGGCCCTGGTAGTACCTTCGCGACTCCAGGTGAATGACTCTTCACAAAACTTCTCTTTCCGTGTAATATGTACATTCCTGGAATATGAGAAAATCCCAGGACTTGAGAGGGGAGATCGAAAAATGACTCATTTGTACCGTTCCGCCATCCTGCTGGCAGGGGCCGCGCTGTGGGCTGGGTGTGGCGCCGAGGAGCACCTGGAAGTGACGGCGGAGGGAGTGCTGGGAGAAGGAATCCAGATCGAGGCCGTGACCGGGGAGAACGGCGTCACGGCCATGGCATACTGCGACGATGTGAGCTCGTGGCCCGCGGCGTCGACGGACTTCGAGAATCAGGTGCTCACGCTGGTGAACCAGAAGCGTGCGGCGGGAGCGACCTGCGGTGGGGTGTACAAGTCGCCGGTGCCGGCGCTGAGCCTGAATTCGAAGCTGCGCTGCGCCGCGCGCAAGCACTCGAAGGACATGGGGGTGAACAACTTCTTCAGCCATACGGGCTCGGACGGCTCGACGCCGTGGCAGCGCATGAACTGGGCTGGCTACACCTACTCGTACGCGGGAGAGAACATCGCGGCCGGGCAGACCTCGCCGAGCGCGGTGGTGACGTCTTGGATGAACAGCACGGGGCACTGCAACAACATCATGAGCCCCAACTTCAAGCACCTGGGTGTGGGGTACTACTACCAATCCAGCAGCACCTACCGCCACTACTGGACGCAGAACTTCGGCTCGCCGTAAGGGGGGGGACGACCCCGACTCCCTTCGGAGCCTGTCCTGACAGTCGCCTT
>QKJM01000412.1 GCA_003249315.1 Archangium sp. | reverse complement strand
CCCCAGACAAGCGTCTTCCAAGGATTTTTCTCGAATGGAAAACACCCCCGCCACCGGCGCCGCCGCGGCGCCGACGTCCGTGGACTACGGGACGGATGCCATCACCAAGCTGGAGGGCCTCGAGGCCGTCCGGAAGCGGCCGGGCATGTACATCGGTGACACCATGTCGTACGGGCTGCACAAGCTCGTCTACGAGGTGGTGGACAACTCCGTCGACGAGGCCCTGGCGGGTTACTGCTCGGACATCGAGGTGACCATCCACGTGGATGGGAGTCTGTCCGTGCAGGACAACGGCCGTGGAATTCCCGTGGGGCCGCATCCGGACCCGAAGTTCAAGGGCAAGGACACGCTGGAGGTGGTGCTCACGGAGCTGCACGCCGGCAGCAAGTTCGGCAACGGCGCCTACAAGGTGTCCGGCGGCCTGCACGGCGTGGGCGTCACCTGCGTCAACTTCCTCGCCGAGTGGTTCAAGGTCCGCATCCAGCGCAGCGGCAAGGTGTACGAGCACGCCTACGCGCGCGGCGTGCCCCAGGGCCCCGTGACGGAGGTGGGCGAAACCGACAAGCGCGGCACGCTCATCTGGTTCAAGCCGGACCCCACCGTGATGGAGATGGTGGACTTCGACTTCGACATGCTCAGCCAGCGCATGCGCGAGCTGGCCTTCCTCAACGCCGGCCTGCGCATCATCATCCGCGACGAGCGGGTGGGCAAGGAGCACGACTTCAAGTTCGATGGCGGCATCGTCTCCTTCGTGGAGTACATCAACAAGGCGAAGCAGGCGCTGCACGACAAGCCCATCCACTTCCGCGCGGAGAAGGAGGGCGTGTCGCTGGAAATCGCCATGCAGTGGAACGATGGCTACGACGAGCGCATCTACACCTTCGCCAACAACATCAACACCCACGAGGGCGGCAGCCACCTGTCGGGCTTCAAGGCCGCCCTCACGCGCACGCTCAACAGCTACGCGGAGAAGGGCTCGCTCTGGAAGGACCTGAAGGAGACGCCCACCGGCGAGGACGCCCGCGAGGGCCTGGCCGCCGTCATCTCCGTCAAGCTGTCCAATCCCCAGTTCGAGGGGCAGACGAAGACGAAGCTGGGCAACAGCGAAATCAAGGGCCTCGTCGAGCAGATGGTGAATGATCAGCTCGCCACCTTCCTCGAGGAGAACCCGAACGTAGCGAAGAAGGTCGTCACGAAGATCGGCGACGCCACGCGGGCGCGCATCGCCGCGCGCAAGGCGCGGGAGACGGTGCGGCGCAAGGGCGTGCTGGACGGGGGCTCGCTCCCGGGCAAGCTGGCGGACTGCCAGAGCCGCGACCCCAGCGAGAGCGAGCTCTACATCGTCGAGGGTGACTCCGCAGGCGGCTCGGCCAAGCAGGGGAGGGATCGGCGCAACCAGGCCATCCTCCCGCTGCGAGGCAAGATTCTCAACGTGGAGAAGGCGCGCTTCGAGAAGATGCTCACCAGCGCGGAGATCGTCCCGCTCATCACCGCGCTGGGCACGGGCATCGGCCGCGAGGACTACGACCCGGGCAAGGCGCGCTACCACCGCATCATCCTGATGACGGACGCGGACGTGGACGGCAGCCACATCCGCACGCTCCTGCTGACGTTCTTCTTCCGGCAGATGCCGGAGCTCATCCAGAACGGCTACCTCTACATCGCGCAGCCGCCGCTCTATAAGGTGACGCGCAACAAGAAGGACATGTACGTGAAGGACGAGCGGGCGCTCAACGAGTACCTGCTGCGGATTGCCTCGGAGCACTCGCGGGTGGTGACGCCCGCCGGGGAGCTGGGCGGCTCGGAGTTGAAGGGGCTGCTGGAGAAGGTGATTACGTACGAGGAGCGGCTGGAGAAGGCGGCGGCGCGGCGGGATGCGCGGGTGGTGGACGCGGTGGTGCAGGGGGCGCGGCTGCGCGAGGACACGCTGCTGGACGCGGCTGCCCTGGGCGAGCAGGTGGAGAAGATGCGGGCGTACCTGCAGGTCCGCATGCCGGACACCCTGGGCCGCCTGGAGGTGGACGTCCAGCCCGAGCCGGAGCACCACACGCACAAGCTGGTGGTGAAGACGGACGTGAGCGGCAACATCCGCGAGTCGGTGTTCGACCACGGCTACCTCACCTCGCCGGAGTACCTGGAGCTGGTGAGCCTGCATGACGCCTTCGAGGCGCTGGGTCCGGCGCCCTACCTGGTGAATGTGGATGGTGGAGAGCTGCGCGCGTACTCGGTGCAGGAGGTGCTGGCCGCGGTGCGCAAGGACGCGCAGAAGGGGCTGGGCCTGCAGCGCTACAAGGGTCTGGGCGAGATGAACCCGGAGCAGCTCTGGGACACGACCATGAACCCGGCCACCCGCACGCTGCTCCAGGTGCGCGTGGAGGACGCGGTGGAGAGCGACACCATCTTCTCCCTCCTCATGGGCGAGGCCGTCGAGCCGCGGCGCGAGTTCATCGAGCGCAACGCGCTGGACGTGCAGAACCTGGACATCTGAGCCACCGGAGAGACCCGTGGGCCCGGTGCCGTCGACGGCTCCGCGCCCACGTGCCTTTCCCCCCTTGTCGAACCGGGCCGCGGGACGGCGTGCGGCCCCCGTGAGCCCTTACGGACGGAACCCCTGCCCCCCAATGGTACGCACCGCCCCCGGCGCGGGAGGGAGTGGGGCCGGAGCCCGGCTGGGGAGCATGAGGGGCGGAACGCCGGAGACGCCCGGAGACCGAGCCCCCGCTCGGCTCAGCGGTCGGCGTCGCGCAGCGCCCTGTCCCGCTCCTGACGGGAGAGGGACGTGACGTCGACGATGTCCACCGCG
>QKJM01000762.1 GCA_003249315.1 Archangium sp. | reverse complement strand
GGTGGCCGTGCTGTACCTGCTGCTGGCCGCCTCGGTGGCCGGCGTGGAGCCGCCCGCTACCGGCCACTCGGGACTCGATGCCTTCGTCACCCAGGTGCGGGCGCTCGAGTCCGTGCTCGTGCCCGGCGCCGCGCTGTTGATGCTGCTGTCCTTCCTCTATACCGCCCTGTCCGCCTTCCTGTGGAACGGGCGCACACTGGGCCGGGGGCTGCTCGGCCTGCGGCTGGTGGACACCCACGGGCTGTCCCCGGCGCCCGGGCGAGCGGTGGTGCGCGCCCTGCTCGCCAGCCTGTCCTTCGGCCTCTTCTTCGCCGGCTTCTGGATGGCGCTGTTCGATCGCCGCGGCCAGACGCTGCACGACAAGCTCACTTCCACGTACGTCGTCCAACCAAGCTAGAGCACGGAGACGTTGTCCCTGCCGACCGCGGCTTTAAGATGCCGCGCGCCCCATGCCTGCCCAACTCGTCCAAGTCCTCCTCGCACATGGCCTCCTCCCCCAGGAGAAGGCTGAGGACGCCTTGCGCCATCAGGCGATGAGCGGAGGGCTCGTCGACACCGCGCTGCTGGAGCGCCGGCTGCTGTCAGAGCCCGAGGTGCTCGAGGCGCTCGGGGATGCCGCGGGGCTGCGCCCCGTCAACCTCGCCGACTTCGAGCCCAACGCGGACGTCGCCTCCTTCATCCCGCCCAAGATCGCCGAGCGCCTGTGCGTCGTGCCGCTCTCGCTCGACGGCAACACCCTCCACGTGGCCTGCGGCTACCCGGTGCCGCAAAAGGAGCTCGAGGAGGTGGGCTTCCTCCTGGGCAAGCCGCTGGAGCTGTGGGTGGGCATCGAGGCCCGCGTCCGGGAGTGGATCTCCATCATCTACGAGCAGCCGCTCGCACCGCGCTACAAGGACCTGCTCGTCGAGCTCGAAGAGGAACGCCAGGAGGAGCCACTTCCCCTCGATGAGCCTCTCGAGGAGTCCCTCGATGAGCCCGTCGCGGAGTCCGAGCAGCCGGAAGCGCCGCCTGCCCCGAGCGAGGAGTCCCTCACCGTGGACATGGTGGAGCGGCTGGCACAATCCGTGGCCAACGAGCCCGTCCCGCAGGAGGAGCAGCGGAGGGAGCCCGCCACCACGCCCGTGCCGCCGCCGGCCTACACCCGTGAGCCGCTGCGGCTGAACATGCCCGCGGAGCCCGCTCCGCCACACGTCCCGCCCGAGCCTCGGACGCCCGAGCCGCCGCCTCCCGCGCCGCCGCCTCCCGCGTCGCCGCCTCCCGCGCCGCCGCCTCCCGCGCCTCGGCCTCCCGTCCGGGACGAAGTGCCCGAGTGGACGCTGGCGCAGGCGCGCGACGCTCTCAAGGAGGCCACGAAGGACCGGGACAGGCTCATCGACACCGCGCTGCGCTTCGGGCGCCGCACCTTCGACTACGTGGCCGCCTTCGCCGTGCTGCGAGGCGCCGCCGTGGGGCTGGAGGTGCGCGGCGAGGGAATGGGGCAGGACGAGCTGTCGAAGGTGTCCATCCCCCTCGACGCCGCCAGCGTCTTCCGCACCGTAGCCGTCACCCGCGGCAGCTACGCGGGCCCCCTGCCTCCCGACAGCCTGACGAAGCACTACCTGGAGCTGTTCGGTCGCCAGACGCCACGCATCGTCTTCCTCTACCCGGTGGAGGTCCGCGGCCGGCTGGTGGCCATCCTCTATGGCGACTGCGGGCAAAAGCCCATCAGCCAGCGCCGCCTGTCCGACTTCATCCTCTTCTGCCAGGAGCTGCCCGGCGCCTTCCAGGAGCTCATCCTCTTCCGCAAGCAGCGGCTGGGCGAGCTGGGCAACTCGCTGGACTTCGACGTGGATGTGGTGGAGGAGCCGCTGGCCAGAGCGCCCGCGCCCGCGCCTGCCATGGCCGCGGGGCTGGGGTGGAGCCCCTTCGTCACCCGCTCCGCCAACGCGCTGGGCCGCGCCGCCTCGCTGGCGCCGCTGGTGCAGTCCCAGGAAGAGCGCCCGCCCCCGGACTTCGGCCCGCTGCTCAAGCGCCTCACCGGCCCGGACGCCGCCCAGCGCGCCAGCGCCATCGCCGAGCTGGCGCGCTCGCCCGAGGCCAGCGCGAAGGTGCTCGCCCAGCACTTCCCCGGCCCCACCGCGTGGAGCCGCCTGCCGGTGGACGAGCTGCCCGAGGCCGACGAGCTGGGCCCCATTCCCGGCGCCCTCTCCCGGCTCGGCCGGCCCGCCGCCCAGGTGCTGGCGCCCCTGATGGACTCGGGAGACGCGGACACCCGCTACTTCGCCCTCCTCACCGCCGGCAACCTCCCCTACGTGGAGCTGGTGGACGGCGTGCTTCGCAGCCTCTTCGACTACGAGCCGGACATCTCCAGCGCCGCGCGCGTGGCCGCCGCCGCCCTCAAGCACCTGCCCCGGCTGGATGCCGCGAGGAAGGATCTGCGGCAGGAGCTGGCCAGCAGGGATCCGCTGCGCCGCTCGCTGGCCGCTCGGGCCCTGGGCACCCTGCATGATCGCGAGTCGATCGAAGGCCTCATCAACCTCACCGGCAATGATGACGGGATGTGCGCCCAGGCAGCCTCCGAGGCGCTGCGCGAGGTGACGCGCGCGACGCATGGAGTGGATCGCCGCGCGTGGACGGGGTGGTGGGCGGAGAACCGAGGCCGCCGCCGCGCGGACTGGCTGGTAGCGGCGCTGAGCCACCCGGAGCTGGACATCCGTCTGGCCGCCATCGAGGAGCTCAGCCGCGTCCTCCACGACACGCTGGGCTACTACGCGGACGCCGCCGCGCCCGAGCGAGAGGCCGCCGTGCGCCGCTGGGAGGCCGCGGTGGCGGAGCCTTCCCGGGCACGCCGGCTGTCCCTGCTCTGACGTGGACGAGGAGGAGCCATGACGAGCGAGGCATGGATCAGCCTCGTGGCCTGCGCGGGGCTGCTGGCCCTGGCGGGCCTGGCACTCGCGCGCGTGGGGCGCAGCCCGCTGGCGCTGCCGCTCTCGGTGCTGTCCATCTGCCTGTCCACGTGGAACTTCGCCGACTTCGCCCTGGCGCGCTCGGGGGAGGAGGGCTGGCGGCTGATGGCGGTGACGGCGGCGCTGATGAGCATGCCCTCGGCGGTACACCTCGTCCTCTCCTTCGTGGGAGCGCGGCGCCGACTGGCCGCGGTGATGTTCACCGCGTATGGCGTGTTCGGAGTGCTGGCGGCCACGTCGCTGCTGGGGCTGGGCTCGGCGCGCCTGGCGGAGTGGGCCTCCTCGCGAGGCTTCATCCTGGCGGCCACGGCCCTGGCCACGCCGCTGCTGGGAGTGGTCTTCGGGCTGCTGGCCAGGCACCTGCGCCGGGAGGGGCACCCCCTCGAGCGCACTCGCACGCGCCTGCTCCTCGCGGGGATGACGCTGCTGCTGGCGCTGCTGGCCACCGACCTGGGAGCGGTGCTGGGGCAGGACGTGCCGCGACTGGGCAGCCTGGGCACCCTGCTGGGACTGCCGGTGCTGGCGGTGGTGGCCCTGCGCCCCCGCCTCTTCGGGCAGGAGCTCCCCAGCATGTCCACGCTGTACGCGCTGCTGCTGGCCATGGGCGGCGTGCTGGCCTACCTGGCCGTCTTCCGCCTCTTCGCCGCGCAGCACGGGGCGCTCGTCGTGGGGACCGCCGCCATCACCCTCGCGCTGCTGGCCACCACCCGCCGGGGCCTCACCGCCCTCGTCTCCCAGCGCGAGCGCCTGGAGCACCTCGTCACCCTGGGCCGCTTCTCCGCGCAGATGGCGCATGACCTGAAGAACCCCATCGCCGCCCTCAAGGGGGCCGCGCAGTACCTCAAGGAGGAGCACGCACGCGGGCAGCCCTGGGATGACAAGGGGGAGTTCCTGGAGTTGCTACTGGAACAGGTGGAGCGGCTGGACCGGGTGGTGGGCACCTACCAGCGCCTGGGGAGGGTGGAGCCGCTGATACAACCATTGGAGCTCAACGCATTGGTGGAGAGCGTCCTCTCCCTGCAGGCCTTCTCCGGCTCGCCGGGGGTGCGGATGGAGCGCCAGCTGGCGACGGAGCCGCCGAGCTGCCAGGGAGACTGGGATCTGCTGGCCAACGCGCTGGAGAACCTGGTGCGCAACGCCCTGGAAGCCATGCCGCGAGGAGGCACACTCACGGTGCGCACGGCGGTGGAGGGGTCGGGCGTGGTGCTCACCGTGGAGGACACCGGCGAAGGCATGGATGCCCCCACCCGCGAGCGGGCCTTCGATGACTTCTTCACCACCAAGGCCACGGGCAGCGGGCTGGGGCTGGCCTTCGTGCGGCGCGTGGTGGAGGCCCATCGGGGCCAGGTGACTCTGACGAGCCGGAAGGGGCGCGGTACCATCGTGACGCTGCACCTGCCGGCCTCCAAGGCCTCGGTGGGCGTCCTCACATCAGGAGAAGAAGCACCGTGGCCGAGCTGCTGAAGGGAAACGTGTTACTGGTGGATGACGACGTCGCCGTGGCCAAGGTGCTCGGCGCGCTGCTCACCCAGGCGGGACTCACCGTACACACCGCCACCAACGGCCAGGAGGCGCTCGCGCTGCTGGGAAGGAAGCCCATCGACGTGGTGGTGAGCGACGTACGGATGCCGGGAATGAGCGGCATGGAGCTGCTCTCCGAGGTGGTGCGCCTGTGGCCGGACATCCCCGTCATCCTCCTCACCGCGCATGGCACCGTGCCCCTGGCCGTGGAGGCCATGAAGGCCGGCGCCGCGGATTTCGCCCTCAAGCCCTTCGATCGCGAGGAAATCCTCTTCAGCATCCGCAAGGCGCTGCTGCGGGCGGACCAGGAGGGCGCTCGGGCGCCGGTGAAGGAGAGCGGCGCCTTCGTGGGCCACAGCGGCGCCATGGCCGAGGTGCAGGCCCTGCTCTCGCGCGCGGCCGCGGGCACGGCCACCGTGCTGCTGCGCGGCGAGTCCGGCACCGGCAAGGAGCTGGCGGCCAGGGCGGTACACGACGCCAGCCCGCGCCGGGGCGGCCCCTTCGTGAAGCTCCACTGCGCGGCGCTGCCCGACACCCTGCTGGAGAGCGAGCTGTTCGGCTATGAGAAGGGAGCCTTCACTGGAGCGGCCACCCGCAAGCCCGGCCGAGTGGAGCTCGCCCACGGCGGCACCCTCTTCCTGGACGAGATCGGCGACATCACCCCCCATGTGCAGGTGAAGCTGCTGCGCCTCCTGCAGGAACGCGAGTTCGAGCGACTCGGTGGCACGCAGACGCTGAAGGTGGAGGTGCGCTTCGTGGCCGCCACGCACCGCGACCTCGAGGAGATGGTGCGCAAGGGCGAATTCCGGGAAGACCTCTTCTACCGGCTCAACGTGGTGCCGGTGTGGCTGCCGCCGCTGCGCGCCCGGCCCGAGGACATCGAGCCCCTGGTACGACACTTCCTCGAGGTACACGCCCGGGCCAACGGCAGGCCGCCCTTCACCCCGCGGCCCGAGGCGCTCGCGGTGCTGCGGGAGCAGCCCTGGCCTGGCAACGTGCGTCAATTGCAGAACTTCATCGAGCGCCTGGTGGTGCTCTCGGACGGGCCCGTGCTCACCGGCGAGGACGTACACCGGGAGCTGTCCCGGCAACCGGGCCTCATGCCCGTGGTGCCACCCCCCGTGGAATCCAACCCCGCTGCGAGTCTCCCGTCGAGCCCCTCGTCCGAAGGCGTCGTGGCCGAAGCCCGCACCCTGGAGTCTCAACGCAAACACATGGAGCGACAAGCGCTGGTGGATGCGCTGAAGCGAGCAGGCGACAACCGGACACTTGCCGCACGCCTGCTCGGAATCAGCCGGCGCACGCTCTATAACAAACTGGAGGAGCACGAGCTGCTGTAAGCATGATCCGTCTGGTCCAACCGAGAGGCTTCTGGGGACTGCCCAATCTCAGCCCCGCATGCATGAAACTGGAGTCGTGGCTGCGACTGGCAGGCATCCCCTATCTGGCGGTACCTCTGGACCTGGCCCAAACGCCCAAGGGAAAGATTCCGTACATCTATCTCGAGGACGGGACGAGGATGGGCGACTCGACGCTCATCATCGAGCACCTGAAGGCCACATACGGCCGGGAGCCGGACGCGCGCCTGACGGCCGAGCAGCGCGCCATCTCGCTCGCGTTCCGCCGGATGATGAAGGAGGACTTCTACTGGGTCATCGTCCACACACGGTACAAGGAGGAGCGCAACTGGGAGTGCTACCGGCAGGTCGTCATCGACATGATGGACGGAGTGCCCGAGGAGAAGCAGACGATCCTCGCGGACTTCTACCGCAAGCGCATCCTGGAGCAGCTCCAGGGCCAGGGAATGGGTCTCCACACCGCGGATGAGGTGTACCGCCTGGGCATCGAGGACGTGAGGGCGGTCTCCGACTTCCTCGGCGACAAGCCCTTCCTCTTCGGAGAGGAGCCCACCACGGCGGACGCCACCGTGTCCGCCTATCTGGCCAACCAGCTCCAGGTTCCGCTCGAGTGCCCCGTGAAGGACTTCGGCCTCTCGCGCGACAACCTGGTCCGCTACCTCCAGCGCACCCGCGCGCGCCTCTTCCCCGAGCTGCCCCGCATGGAATCGAGCCCATTAGAGTACGCGTCGTGAATAGAGTGAGCCTCGAATGAGCGTCGACGCGAGTGCATTGGAGCCGTATGGGTGGGGCCCGTTCTTCCAGGAGACCTGGCAGGCCCGTGCCAGCAGGGAGGGAGAGGAGCCAGCCCGCATCATCGCCGAGTACCGGGGTGGCTACGTGCTCTTCTGCACCCATGGGGAGCTGAAGGCCGGCGTAACGGGAAAGCTCCGCCGGGCCATCCGCCAGGGAGCGTCCGAGCGGCCGACCGTGGGAGACTGGGTGGCCATCGAGGCTCGCCCCCAGGAGGGCTCGGCGGTCATCCAGGCCGTGCTCCCCCGCCGCACCCTGCTCGCCCGCAAGGCCGCGGGACGTCAGGACGAGGAGCAGGTGGTGGCCTCCAACGTCGACATCGTCTTCCTCGTCTCCGCGCTGACGCGGGAGCTCAACCCCCGGCGGCTGGAGCGCTATCTGACGCTCATCGGAAACAGCGGCGCCCGCCCGGTGGTGGTCCTCACCAAGGCCGACCTCAGCGAGGACCCCGAGTCGGCACGCGAGCGCGTGGCCGCGCTGGCCGAGGAGGACGTCCCCGTCCACACCGTCAGCAACGTCACCGGCGAGGGCCAGGAGGCGCTCCAGCCCTACCTCGGCGAGCACCGCACCGTGGCGCTCATCGGCTCCTCCGGCGTGGGCAAGTCCACGCTCATCAACCGCCTGCTGGGTGCCGAGCGCCAGGAGGTGGGAGAGGTGCGCGAGGACGACATGGGCCGGCACACCACCACCCACCGCGAGCTGCTGCTGCTACCCCAGGGCGGACTGCTGCTCGACACTCCGGGCATGCGCGAGCTGGGACTGCTGGAGAACAACGAGGAGGGCCTGCGCACCGCCTTCGCGGACATCGACGCGATCTCCACGCACTGTCGCTTCACCGACTGCCATCACGAGACGGAGCCCGACTGCGCCGTCCAGGAGTCCTTCCGCGACGGACGGCTCACCGCCGAGCGTCTGGAGAGCTACCGCAAGCTGGTGCAGGAGGCCGCCCGCAAGGAGTACGCGCGAGAACCCCCGGCCCCCTCCCGCCAACGAGCCCCGAAGAAGCGCCGGTAGGCGCGCCCCCCGTCACTCGTCCTCGAGCGGTGGTGCATCCACCTCCCCCACCAGCTCCCGGCCCCTGGCCGAGCTCGACAGGAAGAGGTGTACCCTCGGGGCCTCGCCCGGGCGCTCCTCATCGACGACGAGGTCCAACCTCCCGTCCCCGTCCAGGTCCCCCGCCCACCGGAGCGCCCAGTCCGCCTCGGGGTGGAGGTGCTGCCCCAGCCAGGAGGAGTGCCCCGACCAGGCACGCAGCTCGGGCCCCTCGCCCCAGCTCCAGCGAGACGTCTGCAGCCGGAAGCGCTGCTCGCCGAAGAGGACCTCCTCCACCCGGCGAACCAGGTCCTCCCCCCGCTCACCGCTGCCTCGCTCCTCCATGACGACGCGGTGCCGGGCCACCGGCAGCTCTCGCGTCCGCGCCTCCCCCACCCCTCGGACGAGCACCACCACCTGCTCGCACCCCCGTGCCTCCACCCTCGCCTGCCTGCCCTCCCCGGGCTCCGGCGCGCGCTCCCACTTCACGCCCACCTCCACCGGAACCAGCGCGTCACGGCCTCCGTCCGTACACAGGGCCCACCAGCGCCCCTCGGCGTCCCGCGGCACGTCGCGCTCGGCCAGGCGTCCCGTCTCCAACACCTGCACCCGCGGCTCCATGGCCACAGTGGGTGGCACGAGAGCGACAGTGAGAATCATCAGGCTCTGCAACATGTCCTGTTCTCCTCGGTAGGCCCGGGTTCGGGCCCCAGCACCTCCCGAGAGAGCAGGACGCATGCCAGTCGCGTGTCGGGGAGCTCAGTGCATCGGCCCCGGCCCCCCGGCTTCCTCCACCGCCTCCGCCAGCGCGGCGAGCTCCACGTCGAAGGCGCGGGTGAGCTGCTCCGGATCCGGGACGAGGTTCGCATCCGCCGCCACGCCCAGTGTCAGGTAGCCCGCATAGCTGAAGAGACTCAGCCCCAGCCCCAGCTTCGCCGCCATCGGCACCCAGAACATCACTCCCTCCAGCCGCGTCCCCGCCACGTATACCGGCCGCTTCGGCCCCGGCACGTTCGTCATCACCAGCGAGGCCTTTCGCCTCATCACCTCCACCGCCCGGCGCTCCAGCACCAGTGGAGCCTTCCCCGCCGCCGCCAGCATTCCGAACATCACCACCGCCTCCGGCGAGCTCTTCAGCCGATCCATCCGCCGCTTCAGCTCCCACAACCGGGCCACCGGCTCCTCCACCCGCAGAGGGAGCTGGAGGAACACCACGCCGAACCGGTTGCCCAGCTCCCGAGGCAGTGGCTCACCCGGCGGCCGGAGGTTCACCGGCACCACCGCCCGCAGGTCCTCCACCTGATGCTGTCCTCGCGCCAGCACGTAGCGCCGCAGCGCTCCCGCCACCACCGCCAGCGCCACGTCATTCACCGTGCTGCCCGTGCCATGGCCGATGGCCCGCACCTCATCCATCGACACCGGGTGGGACCAGGCCACCCGCTTCCGCACGCCGATCTCCCCCCGGAACGGCGAGGGCGGCTCCGACGGCAGCGCCAGCAGCCGGCTCAACGCCCCCGCTCCCTTCGCCCCCACCACCGCCAGGTCCATCAACTGGATGGGCTCGGCCAGCAACTCCGCCCCCCTCCGCCAGGCCGCCCGCGTCGAGCCCACCACCTCCCGCGCGCCCCGCCACAGCCGCATCAACGCCCCCGCGTCGGCGTCCTCCTCCTCTTCGAGGCCCTCCTGCCGCCCTCCCCCATCGGCCCGCTCGTCCGTGAGCGTCAGCAGCAACCGGGCGAGGGAGATTCCGTCCGCGATGGAGTGGTGTACGCGCACCAGCAGCGCGTCCCCCGACGCATGGCCCTCCACCAGCCACATCTCCCACAGCGGCCGGGAGCCCTCCAGCGGCGTGCCCATCGACTCGCCCACCAGCGCCTCCAACTCGGCGCGGCCCCCGGGCGCGGGCAGCCGAGTGCGCCGCAGGTGGTCCTCCAGACGGAAGTCCGGATCGTCCTCCCAGTGCGGCGTCCCCAGCAGCCCTCGACTCACCACCCGCTGACGGAAGCGAGGGTAGCGCTCCACCAGCCGCTCGCGCACCGTCTCCCTCAGCCGGCCCCAGTCCAGCGGGCCGTCGAACCAGAGCACCGCCGTAATCACCATGAGGCTCGTGGGCTCCTCCATGTGGAGCCACGCCACATCGGCACTCGCCATCCGCTCGGACATTCGCTCCGCCTGCTCCCGCGCTGGCGGAGCTCCCTATTCGAAGCGCCAGCGCCACGTGGTGACGTCCGCCAGGTCCGGCAGAGCCAGCTCCAGGCGGATGGAGTCGTAGCGGGCGAAGTCGCGAGAGTCCACCCGCAGCAACAACAGCGGGGTGGGCGCCTGCGGGCGCAGGGGTAGCGTGTCGAAGCCCAGCTCGGAGTCGAAGCTCGCGCGATAGAAGAGGCCCAGGCCGTCCACCCGCCCCTCTCGCACCACCGGCCGCACCGCCCGCACCCGCGAGGGCAGCGAGCCCGCCCGCAGCGTCTCCAGGTCGAAGGAGAAGACAGGCTCCGGTTCGCATAGCAGGTGCGACACATCCTGCGGCCGGATGAAGCGGGTGAAGTACGCGGGGCTCAGCGTGTCTCGCAGCGCCTGCAGGCAGCTATAGTCCACGTCCGGCAACCGCTGGCTCCAGATGAAGGGCAGGCGCGCCTCCTCGCGGAGCTGCACCGGCTCGAAGAAGACCTCGAAGCGGTTGGGGAGGATGCGGCCCCCATGCGCCAGGAGCCTGTCCCTCAGGCCCAGCAGCTCCGGCAGCAACTCCGCGTCGAAGAGCGCGTCCCCCAGGTGCTCGTGCAGCAGCACGTCCACCTTCTCCGCCGGCTGGAAGCGGCTGCTGGGAGAGCGGACGAACTCGATGTGCGACAGGCCGTTGCGACGGGCCACCCAGCGCGCCGTGTCGAGGTTGCGCGAGGAGTCCACGGCGTACAGCTTGCGCGGGTTGCGCCCCGCGGCGAGGAAGGCC
>QKJM01000805.1 GCA_003249315.1 Archangium sp. | reverse complement strand
CCACCTCCGCCAGCGCGCGCGCCAGGTCCTTCCGCTCCGCCTCCACCGCCGCCAGCTCGGTCCGCAGCTTCGCCGCCCCCGTCGTCGCGCGCGCGAGCGCTTCCCGGCTCCGCTCCAGCTTCACCAACAGCTCCTTCACCTCACCCGACCGGGCCGTCGCCTCCGTCGCCTGCTGACGCGGCGCGACACCCGAGCCACCGCCGACCCTGGGCGGTGGGAGCACGGCAGAGGGAGCCGCCCCTGCCGGGCGGGCTGGAGGGACGAGGCTGGCTGGTCGCTGGGCAGCCGTCCGGCGCGGGGGCAGGGGCGGCGGAACGGCCGGCGTCGCCGGACGAACCGCGTCCTCCTCCTGGAGTTCGCGGAGCTCCGCGAGCAAGTCCATCTCCTCTGGCGACGACCCCATGTCTTCCCAGGTTAACGCCCGGTAGCACGCTTCTCCACCATTGCCGACGCCTGGTGTGCCTGCCCTCCCGACCGGTCTCCTGCCTCACGATGCGCTCGCGGACGACGGCTTCAGCCGTTAGGGAGCAGTCGGAAAGGTTGCCGGCGTGCCTTGCCTCCCCCGACAGCCGGTGTCAGGTTCAGTCGTTCCATGTCTCAGCGCTATACACTTCCCAACGGACTCACCGTCGTCTTCGAGGAGCAACACACCGCCCGAGTGGCGGCCTTCCAGGTGTGGGTGAGGGCCGGCAGCGCCGACGAGCGCCCGGACCAGGCCGGACTGGCCCACCTCCACGAGCACATGCTCTTCAAGGGCACCACCCGCCGAGGCCCCGGGGAGATCGCCCGCGACGTGGAGTCCCACGGCGGAGAGATCAACGCCTGGACGTCCTTCGACCAGACGGTCTACCACATCGTCATCGCCAGCCAGTTCGCCCGCATGGGCCTGGACATCCTCGGCGACGCCATCCGCCACTCCGCCTTCGACGCGGACGAGCTGGCGCGAGAAATCGAGGTGGTGTGCGAGGAGATCAAGCGAAGCCAGGACACCCCGGCCCGACGCGCCTCCCGAGACCTGTTCTCCACCGCCTACCAGGTACACCCCTACCGCCACCCGGTCATCGGCACCGCGGAGAGCGTGCGGAGCTTCAGCCGGGACAAGGTGCTCGAGTTCTACCGGCGCCACTACGCCCCCCAGAACCTGGTCCTGGCGGCCACCGGCGACTTCACCGAGGCGGAGCTGCGCCAGTGGGTGGACGAAATCTTCGGCGGGGACTGGGGCCGACCCTACGAGGGAGCCGTGGTCCGCTCCCCCGAGCCCGAGCCCACCGGCCGCCGCCTGCTGCTGCGCCCGGACGAGGTGAAGGAGGCCTACCTCAACCTCGCCTTCCACATCCCCCAGGCGGACCACCCGGACGTGCCGGCGCTGGATGCCCTGGCCCTGCTCGCCGGTCAGGGCGAGGCCTCCCGGCTGGTGCTGGAGGTGAAGCGCAAGCGCAACCTCGTCAACGACATCCACGCCTACGCCTATACGCCGAGGGATGAGGGCCTCTTCGCAGTCAGCTTCACCCTGCCACCGGAGAAGCTGCCGCAGGCGCTCGAGGAGACGACGCGGGTGCTGGCCGCGCTGCGTGCGGTGCCGGTGTCCGCGGACGAGCTGGCCACGGTGAAGTCCCTCATCGAGTCCGAGGCCGTCTACCAGCGCGAGACGGTGCAGGGCCTGGCCCGCAAGCTGGGCCACTACCAGTCCTCCCTGGGCGACCTCGAGGCGGAAGCGCGCTACTACGAGGCCATTGCCCGGCTCACCCCCGAGCAGGTGCGCGAGGCCGCCGAGCGCTACCTGCGCTTCGACGACGCCATCGTCACCGGCCTGCTACCTCCCGGCGCCACCTTCGACACCGCGCAGGCGGAAGAGATTCTCGACCGGGTGGCGCGCGAGGCCCCCGTGGCCCCACCCGAGCGCCGCGTGCCTCGGAAGGCCCCTGCCGCCGCGCGCGACATGCGGGTGGGCCGCCCCGCGCCCGCGGGCCCCGGCCGGGTGGTGGAAGAGCGGCTGCCCTCGGGGGCGCGCATCCTCGTGCGCGAGGAGCGGGCCGTGCCCCTCTTCTCCATGCGCGCCGTCTTCCCTGGCGGCCTGCGCTACGAGACGCCGGAGAGCAACGGCGTGAGCACCCTGCTCGGCCACTGCCTCACCCGCGGCACCCCCTCGCACGACGCGGAGGAGATCTCCCACCTCATCGACAGCTACGCCGGCTCGCTCGCCGGACAGGGCGGTCGCAACTCGGTGGGCCTGCGCGGCGAGTTCCTCTCCCGCCACTTCGACGCCGGCTTCCGCCTCTTCGCCGACTGCCTCCTCCACCCCAGCTTCCCGGAGGCCGAGGTGGCGCGCGAGCGCTCCCTCCTGCTGCAGGACATCCTCACCCGCGAGGACAAGCCCACCGGGGTAGCGCTCGATCTCTTCTCCCGAACCCTCTTCCACACCCACCCCTACCGACTGTCCGTGCTTGGCGAGCAGTCCTCGGTGGAGCGGCTGGGGCCGGAGGCGCTGCGCGACTGGCACGCCGCGTACATGGACCCCTCCCAGCTCACCCTGAGCGTGGTGGGGGACGTGCGGACGGAAGAAGTGCTCGAACTGGCGAACGAGCTCTTCGGCACCTCGCGTGGCAGCGCGCGGCCCCCGCCCGAGGTGAAGCCCGAGCTGCCTCCCGAGTCCCCGCGCATGGACAAGCGGGTGCTGGCGCGCGCCCAGGCCCACCTCGTGCTCGGTTTCCGTGGGGCGAGGGTGGATGACCCGTCACGGCACGCCCTGGATGTGCTCTCCACCGTCCTCAGCGGACAGGGGGGGCGCCTCTTCGTGGAGCTACG
>QKJM01000947.1 GCA_003249315.1 Archangium sp. | reverse complement strand
ACCACGTGGCGGATCTGCGCGGGAATGACGTGGATCAGCCGCGCAACCTCGCTAAGACCGTGACGGTCGAGTAGCCGTTCGCACCACCGCGCGGTGCCTTCACGCCCGGGTGGCCTCCTCCTGAGAGGCCCCCGGGCTTTCTTCGTTACTCCTCGGTGCTCAGCTCGAGCAGGAGTTCGAGATCCTCCACCGCCTCCAGGCTCTCCAGCAGCTCGAGGTTCTCCACCACCTCCCGATCCTCCGCGGACAGCTCCGCCGAGGGGGAGGAGGGAGACTCGGACGCCGGGGCCGATGGAGCCGAGGCGGGGAGGGCGTCCGCCGCGGCGGCCGGAGCGGCGGCGAGGAGGGCGACGATGGCCAGGGAAGGGAGCCAGCTCACCGGCGTCGCCTCTCTCTCATGCGCTCGCGCATCCGCTCGCGCTGCTCGGGTGAGAGCTGCCGCCAGCGGCGCATGTTCTCCAGGAGTTGCTCGCGCTTCTCCGGGTTGGCGCGCAGGTAGGCGCGCATCCGCTGGCGCAGCTCCGCCTTGCGCTCGGGGCTCAGCCCGCGGAACTCGCCGAAGCGCTCGCGCAGGTGCTGGCGCTCCTGGGGAGACAGCCGCTGGAACTCGCGCAGGTTGGTCCTCACGCGCTCGCGCTCCTCGGGCGGCATCTGCTTCCACCGCTCCAGGTTGCCCCGGATGCGCTCTCGCTCCTCCTTGGGCAGCTTCTTGAACTCACGCAGCTTCGCGCGCAGCGCCTCCTTCTGCTCCGGGGAGAGCTGCTGGAAGCGCTCGGCCGCCGTCTGGGGCGGCTGCTTCTGTTGGGATGGGGCTGGCTGGGTGCTCGGCTCCTCGGCCCGCCCCGCGCCGCCCACCAGCAGCGCCGCCACCAGCCCCGCCAGTGCCATCTTCCTCGGGCTCATCACTGCACCTCCTCCAACTCGTGGAGGTGGGCTACCACCTCCAGGTCCTCACTGCGGTCCAGACCGACGACGTCATAGTCCTCGACCACCTCGAGGTTCATCGCCAGCTCCAGCGTGCCCGCGTCCAGCACATCGAGGTCGGGCTCGCTGGGGGCGGTGGCGTAGAGGGCCAGCCCCGCCGCCGCCGCCAGGCTCGCCGCCGGCACCAGCACCGCGGGCCGCAGCAGGGCCAGCAGCCGCTCGCGCAGGGGCAGGGGCAGCGCCTCCACCTTCGCCAGCACCTCGCGCCGCGTGTCCGGCGAGGGACTGAACTCGGGCAGCCCGGCGAGCTGCTCCATCGTGCGTCGCAGCAGCGCCTCCGTGCCCCGGCACCCCGAGCACCCTCCCAGGTGCGCCTCCACTTCGGCACGGCGGGCGGGCGGCAGCTCCTCGTCCACGTAGGCCGTCAGCTCTTCTTCGTATCCACAGCTCATGCCCTGCTCCTCACGGGCACGGGGCCCGCCTGCAGCTCCTCCAGCTTCTTCGCCACCGCCAGCGTCGCACGGTGGATGAGGCTCTTCACCGCGGCTTCGCTCGCCTCCAGCGCCTCGGCGATCTCCCTGTACGCCATCCCCTCGAAGCGGCACATGGTGAAGGCCGCCCGCTCCCGCTCGCTCATCGCCTTCAGCGCCTCCCCCACCGCCCTCTCCATCTCCCTCGCCGCCAGCGCCTGGTCCGGCCTCTCCCCCTCCGGCCCCGCCAGCTCCACTCCTCCTCCTTCCTCCTCCTCCCTCTCCGACGTCGTGGTGTGAGCCACCCGGTACTCCCCGCGCCGCACCTCGTTGAGGCAGTGGTTCGCCGCCACCCGGAAGAGGAACGTCTTGAACTTCGCCGCCGGCCGGTAGCTCTTCGCGTTGCGGTACAGCTTCACGAAGATGTCCTGCGTCAGCTCCTCCGCTCGCTCCCTGTCCCCCACGAATCGGAACGCGAAGCGCGCCACGCTCGTGTGGTACCGGTCGAACAGGATCGCGAACGCCCGCCGGTCTCCCGCCGCCACCTTCAACATCATCTGCGCGTCCGAATCCGCTTCCACACTCACATCGAACCCCACTGCCCCGGAAAAGTTGCGGGGCACCGTGCGCCGCAGCCTACAAAGTCCCCCCCATCCCCGTCTCCCCGGAGTGGGGTTATGTCCTACCTGAAGGTGAGGAGGGGAGGGTGGGGCTGGAGAGGAAGGGGAAGCGGCGGGCGTTGCCTGGAGGAAACCGGGGAAGGGGAGCTCGCGGGAGGCTTTGAAGCGGGGTGGGGACGCTGGTTACAGTCCGGGGCGTGTCTTCCACCACCTCCACACGGCCGCCGGCTTCCATCCCTCGGCAGGGCGAGTCGGAGGAAGGCGCGGGGGTGGCGGAGCCGCCGTCCCCGGAGACATGGCGGACGCCGCCACACCCCATTCCGGCGGTGGAGGAGCCGCTGTCGTTGCCGCTGCTGGTGGAGCGGGCGCGGGCAGCTTCCGGCCCCGTTCGCGCGGGGCTGGCCCTGAGCCTCAACCAGCGGCTGGATGCGCTGGGGGCAGGAGGCGACTCGCGTCAGGCGGCGGACCTGCTGCACCGGTTGCTGGAAGGGAAGGAGCTGGAGGGGCTGGTGGATGGGGAGGGGCGGCCGTGCCGGGCGGCGGCCGTGAAGGCGCTGTTGGGGCTGGGCTTCCCGTATGCGCTGGAGGTCCGTCCGGAGGACTTGGAGTACCTGAGGCGTCGGCAGCGGAGGGGCCCGGGTTTTCCCTGGGGGGCGGCGACGGGCGGGGGCACGCTGGCCGCGGGCCTGGTGGGGGAGTGGGTGAACCTGCCCGAGGAACTGCTCGCCCTGGAGGGCCAGGAGGCCCTGCCGCTCATCGTCCTCATGGGACTTTCGGTGCTGGGGCTGCTCTC
>QKJM01000508.1 GCA_003249315.1 Archangium sp. | reverse complement strand
CCAGAGGGTACCGTCCGAATGGATGGCCAGGGAGTGAGCGTATCCGGAGGCCAGGGCCTTCACTCCGGAGAGGGCGCTCAGAGGGGCTGAAGCGATGCGCTGGTTATTGGTGCCATCGCCGAGCTGGCCGGAGGAGTTGGCGCCCCAACTCCATACGGTGCCGTCCACACGCCGCAGCAGGGTATGCACGAAGCCCGCCGCGACACGGAACTCCTCGCGCTGGCAGGTGAAGCTGCAACCGTCTCCGTTGGCGAGGTTGCCGTCGTCACACTGCTCGTCCAGCTCGACGATGCCGTTGCTGCACAGAGGAGAGCCCGACTGCAGGGTACACATGGAGGAGCAGCCGTCACCATTGAGGGCGTTGCCATCATCGCATTGCTCGCCAGGTTCGACAGTGGCGTTACCGCACACGAAAGGCAGCAGCGTCACGGCCGGGGTGGAGCTAGAGGAGGTGGAGCCGTCGCCGAGCTGGCCGTTGGCATTGTAGCCCCAGGCGCGAACGGACCCATCCGAGAGCACCGCGACGGAGTGGTAGTCGCCAGCGGCCAGGGCGACCACGCCTGTCAGTCCGGGCACCTGTACCGGGGTGGAGCGCGAAGTGAGGGTGCCGTCGCCGAGCTGGCCGGAGGAGTTGTACCCCCAGGCCCAGACGGTGCCGTCAGAGCGAAGGGCGAGGGAGTGGCTGTGGCCAGCGGCCAGGGCGACCACGCCCGTCAGTCCCGACACCTGGGCCGGGAGGGTGCGAGAGGTGGTGGTTCCGTTACCGAGCTGGCCGGAGGCGTTGTATCCCCAAGCCCACACGGTGCCGTCCCAGCGCAGCGCCAGCGAATGGTTGTTGCCGGCCTTCGCCGCCGTTACGCCTTTCATCCCGTATACCTTCACCGGGGTGGAGCGCGAAGTGAGGGTGCCGTCGCCGAGCTGGCCGGAGGAGTTGTACCCCCAGGCCCAGAGGGTTCCGTCGGAGCGCACTGCCAGGGAGTGGGAGGTGCCGGCCGCCGCGGCCTTCACCTCGGTGAGGAGGGACTGCACGGGGGTGGAGCGCGAGGTGGTGGTGCCATCGCCCAGCCGGCCGTAGGTGTTGTCTCCCCAGGCCCAGAGGGTGCCGTCCGAATGGATGGCGAGGGAGTGGTAGGCGCCGGCCTCCACGGCCACGGTGTCGAGCAGGCCCGGCACCTGCACGGGGGTGGAGCGCGAGGTGGTGGTGCCATCGCCGAGCTGGCCATAGGTGTTGTGCCCCCAGGCCCAGAGGGTGCCGTCCGAATGGATGGCCAGGGAGTGAGCGTATCCGGAGGCCAGGGCCTTCACTCCGGAGAGGGCGCTCAGAGGGGCTGAAGCGATGCGCTGGTTGTTGGTGCCATCGCCGAGCTGGCCGGAGATGTTGGCGCCCCAGCTCCACAAGGAGCCATCCACACGCCGCAGCAGGCTATGCGCGTTGCCCGCCGCGATACGGAAATCCTCGCGCTGGCACATGAAGCTGCAACCGTCTCCGCTGATGAGGTTGCCATCGTCACACTGCTCGCCCTCCTCGATGATGCCGTTGCTGCATGTGGCGAGGAGTGGTTGTGGCCATTCGCCGAGTTCATCGTCCTGCCACGGCGCCTGTTGCAGGGAGGCGTCGGGTCCGCAGCCGATACCCGTGGCCCCCAGCCAGACGGCAATCCATAGTAGGATGAATTTTCTCGCAAAGTCGAAACTCAACAAGGGATCTCCTTGGAATCTGAAATTCGCAAGCCCCCCCAACCGCGTTACATGCGCTGTGGCAGTGACGCGAGGACCCGCTCGTCAATATGGGCGAGCGCCTGTTATTCCAAGAGTAGCGTTCCTGGCAAGTTTTCTCTGCGGGGTGCCTTCCGGCAGGAGGGACGGAGATGGTTGCGATTCCAACGATGGTGCTGTGGGGGGGTTCTACACGCGGGAGGAGGGGACGGGCTCGCCCTCGGGGAAGCGCAGCTCCAGGTGGTATTGGTTGTCCTCGAGGCGCGTGCGCACGGTGAGGCCGCTCTCGTGGAAGACGTCCAGCATGGGCTTGTTCGACACCAGCACGTCGGCCTGGAAGCCTGGAAGCCCGCGTGCCCGGGCCGCCTCGCGGATGCGAGTCATCAGCGCCGTGCCCACTCCCTGGCCCTGCCAGTCGTCCCGTACCACGAAGGCCACGTCTCCCAGTCCCGTCGAGGGCACCACGTCGTAGCGCACCACCCCCACCAGCTCCTCCGTGCCCGGCTCGCAGGCCACCAGCGCCATGTTCTGCTCGTAGTCCAGGTTCACCAGCTCCTGCACCTCCTCGTGCGGGTGCCGCCGCTTGAAGCACATGAAGCGCCGGTAGGTACTCTCGTCGCTCAGCCCGTAGAACAGCTCCTGCAACGCTCGCTCGTCGGTGATGCGTGCCGGGCGGATGAGCAGCTCCTTCCCGGAGAGGATGCGCTCCTCCCTCGCCTCCATCCATGGGTAGCGCGCCCTCGGCACTACCTGGTCTGGCAGTACGTAGTGGCGGCCCTTCGCCGCCGCCAGCAACTCCTCGCGGAAGTCCGGGTGGGCGATGTCGATGAGCGCCTTGGCCCTCTCTCGGATGTTCTTCCCCCACAGGTCCGCCACTCCATACTCCGTCACCACGTAGTGTACGTCCCCCCGGCTCGTCACCACCCCCGTGCCCGGCTCCAGAGAGGCCTGAATCCGACTCACCTGGCCTCCCTTCGCCGTCGACGGTAGCGCGATGATGGGCCGGCCCCCCCGGCTGCGCGCCGCTCCTCTGATGAAGTCCACCTGCCCTCCAATCCCCGAGTAGAAGCATCCCCCGAGTGTATCCGATGCCA
>QKJM01000925.1 GCA_003249315.1 Archangium sp. | reverse complement strand
GCGAACTGCGAAGCATGTATGGGGCCGGATTTCCGGCCTCCGAGGCGGTTCCCGGGGGCACCATCCACTTCACCCATCGAGTGCATGGGACTCCCGTGCCACGACCACCGATGAGGCCGAAAATCCGGCTTCTGGTCGCCATAGGTGGGATACATCGTGAATAAGGTGGGGTCAAAGGATTCAGATTTCTCAGTGTTTTGGATACTTGGTGTGCGCCACGAATCCTCTGATACCTTCCTGGGGCGTGGCTCCCGGCTGTCCATCCATGACGCGGCGAAGAATGCATCCATCCAGGCTTTCGCCCACACTTTCCGCTGGGACGAAGTGCCAGAAAAAGCGTTTGACACCTTCTCGGGAGCCGGGCCCTCGTCGTCCTCACCTCCCCGCAGGCGCCTGTTGCCATCAATGTCCTGGCGCGGAGTGGCAGCTCGGGAGCGGGTGGAGGGCACTCGGGCACCATGGCCATCCAGCACCGCGGTGGTAACAAGCAGGTCATCCTCAGCGGCGGCGAACGGTGGCACCTCCCGCGAGGCAAGAGCTACAGAGACATTCCGGCGGAGGACCGGCTGGGCGACGAACTGCAGAGGGCGGTGAAGGAGGTTGCGGCAGAGTGGTCGTCGGCGAAGCTCCGACCGGAGGAGGAAGAGGCGATCAGGAAGATGCTTGCGCGCGGCCTGGAGCATCGAGCGAATCTGCTCGAGCGGCAGGCTCGCGGTCGCTGGGTCGAGGCCGAGATGAAGCTGAGGTTCCCGGGCCTTTCGTGGAACAGCCGGGGTGTCGACATCACGGGCCCGGGCGGACAGAGTTACCATTACGAAATCCTGTCCGGCACCGAGTCGAACTTCGCGCTGCACGGGCGGCGGATGGCGAGCACCTTCTTCCGCATGATCTTCTTCTGAGGCCCGAGTGACTCCCAACATCCACTACGAGAAGCGAGAGATTGTCGGCGAGCGGGTGGAGCTGAAAAAGGGCCCAATCTACTGGCTCGGCCCGGACCTCACGGTTCGCGACTCCACTGTCATCATCAGTGCGGCTGGGCGCTCGCTAGTGCCCATGGGGGGGCAGTTCATCAACTGCACCATCCAAGCGAAGGGCCAGCTAAAGGGCGTGGTGTGGTCGCAGATGACATTCAAGGGGTGTCGATTCAAGGGCCGCTTCAGGGGCAACGAGTTCGGGTTCCGTGAGGCCCTGGTTGACACGTCGCGATTCAAGCCGGGCGGGATCGAGGACTGCGACTTCTCCGAGGCCGAGCTCCATGGGGTTGCCTTCAATGGTTGCGACATGGGCACCATCCGCCTGCCACGGTGGCCGTGCTTCACCTTCGTGGACCCGGTCAGGCACGCGGCGGAGCTGCGGCAGCACGCTTGGCCTGGGCTGTTCGGCAGGGTGACGGTCGAGGTCGCGTGCGACTCCCCCACCGGCAGAGTGGCAGTTGCATGGCACGCACCCACCGTGGCCGAGAACATGGAGACGACGGTGGAGGAACTGCGCGCGGCGCTGGAGACGGCGCCCGGCATTTTCATGTAGGGCGGGCCCCAGCTCGCGCAGGCACGAAAGAAAAACCCCGACCCCCGGGGAAGGTGTCAGAGGATTCTGTCCGGATTCTGTCCGTGCCGCCTGGCCGCCCGGCCCGGCCCGCCGCCCGAGAGGCTCTCTTCGAGCCCCCGCATCCGTGCCCCCGGACGAGGGTACCCTCCGTTTCCCCAGTCCTTTCGCACCCGTACGCACTGGCCCGCAGTTTGCTTCCCCTTCCGCTGCTGCACAGCCGCGCAACCGCAGCAGCAGGCAAGGGGAGGGGGAGGCATGGGGTGGCCGTTGAGGATGTTCCACGAGGAGGGCTTCTACTTCGTCACCTCCAGGTGCATTCAGGGGCGCCTCCTCCTTCGTCCCTCAGACGAGGTGAACGAGGTGGTGGGTGGCGTCCTCGCCAAGGCCCTCCAGCACGCCAACGGCGACGTCCGCCTCCACGGCTTCTCCTTCGTCTCCAACCACTTTCACCTCCTGGTTTGGGCCCAGGGCATCGCACTCTCCTCCTTCATGCAGTACCTGCGCGGCAACACGCTGGAGCGCGGGCCAAACCGGCGAAGAGGCCGAGCGCTTCGCCGATGAGTGGGCCGAGCCGGTGGAACTGGAGGTAGCGCCCCTCCCCTGCTGGGCCTCCCTCTCCGAGGCGGCACGGCACCGCGCCGTGCGTGCGCTCGTCGAGGACGTGGAGGCCACGGCGTGCGAGCGGCCGCCCATGGGGGCCCACGCCGTGCGCGCCCAACCTCCTCACACCCGGCCCATGCGCCTCAAGCGCAGCCGCCGACCCCTCGCACACGCCACCCTGCGCGAACTCATGGACGAGTTGCGCGCGCGCTACCGCGCCTTCGTCTCCGCCTTCCGCGAGGCCTCCGCACGCTGGAGGGCCGGGAACTTCTCTGCCTCCTTCCCACCCTTCTGCTTCCCCCCTCGTTTCGTGCCGCCTCGCCTCATGCAAACATCCTGCGCCTACCCAGCGGAGCAAGTGTAGGGGACCTGGGCGCAGGCGGCCTGTCGGAGCATACGCTTGGGGGCTATTCCCACGTCCCTGGAGCGGCTTGGACCGGTGGAGCCTCTGCCGCTCGCGTGCCGCAGGCTACTCGAGTTCCAGCGTGGCTCCCGGCTGTCCATCCATGACGCGGCGAAGAATGCGTCCATCCAGGCTCTCGCCCACACCTTCCGCTGGGACGAAGTGCCAGAAAAAGCGTTTGACACCTTCTCGAGGACACCTTCTCGAGGCGTCGTCCTCCGCAGAGGCAAAGCTGCAGAATTCGCGCGGAGGGGACACGTCA
>QKJM01000643.1 GCA_003249315.1 Archangium sp. | reverse complement strand
AGGGTGCCGTCCTCGTCGAGCGCCAGCGTATGCAGGTCACCCGCGGCCACGGCGGAAACGCCGCTGAGCACCTGCACGGGCGTGGTGCGATGAGTGGTGGAGCCGTCGCCCAGTTGTCCTGTCCAGTTGGAGCCCCAGGCCCAGACGGTGCCGCCCTCGTCGAGCGCGAGCGAGTGCCAGGCGCCCGCCGCCACGTCCGAGACGTTCGTCAGCACCCGCACGGGCGTGGTGCATCGTGTCTCACCGGAGCCGTTGCCCACCTGGCCATAGAGGTTGGAGCCCCAGGCCCAGAGGGTGCCGTCCTGGTCGAGCGACAGCGAGTGGTGTCCACCCGCTGCAATCCTGGGGACCGAGGCGACCGGGCCAGCGGCGTAGGCCTCGCTCGACGGAGAGGTCGCCAGACAGAGCAGGGGCAGGACTCCAAGGGAGAGAGCGTGCAGGGATTGGCGCATGGGGAAACCTCCGCGACTCGGGAGAACCCATCCAAGGTGGAGGGACGACCCTCTCGGGTCCATCGCCCTCCGCGAGGAGTCCCTGTGGAGAACCCGGCAGGAGACCGGGTCGCACTGTGTTCCTCTCAATCCCTCACCCTCTCATGCCAGCGAGCCCTCGCTCCTCGCACTGCTCTCCGTCGTGCCGCCTGCCCTTTGGCCGGGGCTCGCGAATCCACCCCTTCCGGACACATGTTTCCTCCCGCAGGGATGAATGGGCGCGAGAGCGCGCCCCCGGGGAGGAACCGCGTGGACCCTCGCAGCCATCGTCGAGCACCCGTCCTCCGGCGCTTCTGCTGCTTGGAGGTGTCATGAGCCTCAAGGCGGTCCTCTCCGCGGCCGTGGCGCTGCTCGGGGCCCTCGCCCTGGCCGCTGCCGTCTCGCTCATCGTGCTGGCAACCAACCTCCAGCGCACCACCAGCAATCTCGGGGCCGCGGTGGAGGGCGTTCGGGTGGCCGAGGCGTTGGAGGTGGATCTGCTCTCCCTCCACCGAGTCACGCATCCTCTCCTCTCCGACCTCGAAGCATCCGCTCCCCTGGCCGCCGGGAAGGAGGAGTCCCTCCGGGCCCTCCTCTCGGAGGCCCGGCGTGAGACCACCAATCCAGAGGAGCAGGCCCTGCTCGCTCAGGCCGAGCGCGGCATCGCCGACTACTTCCTCGTCCGCGAGCGGGCCGCCGAGCTCTCCCCGGAACGGCTCGCACGCGAGCTGGGCCCCAGCCTGGATGTGGCCCTCGCCTCCCTGGAGCGGCTCGTCGACTACAACGTCGCCGAGGCCCGTGCCGCCCAGGCCCAGGCTGCCCGGTGGGAGCGCCTCTCCGACATCGCCGGCTTCGGCGTGGCGGCGTTGCTGTTGCTCGGCGGCGCCGCGCTGTTGCTGTGGCTGCGTCGCTTCGCCTTCCGCCCCCTGCTCGACATCAGTCGCGCCATGCAGCGCTTCGGCAGCGGGCGAAAGCGCACCCGCGCCCCCGAGCAGGGCCCCGCCGAGCTGCGAGAGATGGCTCGCACCTTCAACGAGATGGCCAACTCCCTCTCCCGCCAGCAGGAGGCGCAGCTCACCTTCCTCGCCGGGGTGGCGCACGACCTGCGCAACCCCCTCTCGGCCCTGAAGATGTCCGCCGCGCTCCTCACCGCCGGCCGCCCGCTCCCCGAGGAGCGCATGCAGAAGACGCTGGCCCTCATCCGCCGCCAGGTGGCCCGGTTGGACCGCATGGTGGGGGACCTGCTCGACGCTACCCGCATCGAGGCCGGCCGCTTCGAGCTGCAACTCGAGGAGCACGATGCGTGCGATGTGGCGCGCGAGGTGGTGGAGCTGTACCGGGCCGGCGGCTCCAGTCACGACCTGCGGCTCGAGCTGCCCGAGGAGCCCCTCCTCCTCAGATGTGACAGTGCCCGCCTGGAGCAGGTGATGCACAACCTGGTGAGCAACGCGCTGAAGTACTCGCCCACCGGCAGCCGGGTGGATGTCGGCGTGGCCCGGGAGGGCGAGGAGGTGGTGCTGTCGGTAGTGGATCGGGGCATCGGCATCTCCACCGAGGAGATGCGCAACCTCTTCGTGCCCTTCAAGCGCGCGGGGAAGGCCCGTGAGCGCACCCCGGGCGTAGGGCTGGGCCTCTCCGTGTCCCGCAGAATCGTCGAGGCCCATGGGGGGCGCATCGAGGTGGAGAGCCGCCCCGGTGTGGGCTCCGCCTTCAGGGTGCGGCTGCCCCTGCACCCGGCGATCGCTCACCCGCCGGCCCGGCCCGGGGAGGAGGCCCCCGGGCCGAGCGACGCCCTGCACTGACTACGGCACCGTGAAGGCCGCCTGCTTCACGGACCACAGCTCGCGGCCGTGCTCCCAGTCCCCGGCCACGAAGAAGAGCCGCGAGCCGGAGACGGTGAGGTACGTTGGCGAGGCGCTCAGGGAGCCAGGAGCCACGTCCGGGAGCTGCCGCGTGCCCTCGGCGGTGCCGTTGCTCATCCACAGCTCCAGGCCCCCCTCGCCGTCCGAGGCGGTGAAGGCGAAGGCGCCGCGCGGACCCACCGGGACGAAGGGCGTGGTGTCGAGGCCGCTGCCCTCGGGACCCGGGTGGATGTCCCGGACGAGCATGGTGCCCTCGGAGGTGCCATCGCTCTTCCACAGCTCGAGCCCATGCACCTGGTCATCCGCCGCGAAGTAGAGCACTCCGTCAATGGCGTGCAGGCGGCTGATGGGAGTGCCTTGGAGGCTGAACGTGGAGTCGGGACCCGGGACGAGCTCCCGGACGAGCACGGTGCCCTCGGCGGTGCCGTCGCTCTTCCACAGCTCGCGCCCGTGGATGCCGTCATCGGCGATGAAGAACAGCGT
>QKJM01001009.1 GCA_003249315.1 Archangium sp. | reverse complement strand
GAGTTCGTCCTCAAGGAGCAGCAGCGCGACAACGCGCTCTTCTACCCCCCGGTGCAGGCCTTCCTGGTGCTGCCCTTCGAGGAGATCCAGAGCGCGCCGCTGGCGATCAACGCCTAGGTCATCACCCACGAGTACGCCCACCTGGTCTTCAACCGGAAGGTGTACAGGGGCCAAGCGTGGCCGGCGGTTCTTGTCACGTGGGAAAGCGAAACACCATCCCAGGGCCTGAACGTGCTCAAGTCACTGGACGAGGGCTTGGCGGACTTCCACGCCTACGTGGCCTCGTGTCAGACGGCCTTCGGCTGCAACACGCGGGTACTTGCCACCTCCTTCGATGACATAAGGGCGGAAATGGTAGAGGCTCGCGATCTCTCGAAGAACTGGTGCATGGACGTTAGCCTGCGCCAGCAGCTCCTCGAGTGGAACTTCGCCAAATTCAGCGGGAAAGAGTACAAGGTAGGCACCATCCTCGCGAGTGCCCTGTACAAGGCCAGCACGCTCTCGCCGGCGCATCGGCAGCAGCTCGCACGGGCCGTGGTGGCGGCGTACGACGATCTGGCGGATCTCACAGACATCGCGCTGGACGATCAGCAGCAGTTCACCCTGGCAAAGGCCGCGAAGTCCATCGCCCGGCACGTGACCGATCGGGACCTGAAACAGACAGTCTGCACGAAGCTGGCGACCCACCTGCAGATTCCGCTTGATGAGTTGGTCGGCGATGACGGCTGCCCGGCGAGCACCACCACCGACTCCTCCTGCCCCAACCTCCCTCCCCTGTAAGGACGACCCCCGTGCGCACCTGGCTCCTGCCCTGTCTCGTTGGAGGGCTTGCCCTCGCCACGCCTGCCCTCGCCCAGGAGGAGGACGCTCCCTTCGCCTACCCGGATGAGGAGACTCCCGAGGAGAAGGCCCCCGCGCCTCGGCGTCGATATGTCGAGGAGGATCTGGCGAGGGAGTTCCGCGAGGTGGCGGAGGAAGAGGAGGACGAGGACACGCGGAGCTTCAAGCGGCTGGCGGGGCTGGACGACCCGAACACCGGAATCGCCTTCGAGGTGATTGGCGGGGTGATGGGGCTGAGCAGCTCGCGCGGGCAGCTCGCGGACTTCCTCCCGGCGGTGGGCGGGCGCTTCACCTGGGAGTACGGGCGCCTGCTGAACGTGGAGCCGCTGCGTGAAGCGCTGTGGTTCGACGTGCGCTACCTGTACACCGGGCTGCGAGAGGGCACGAAGCTGATCGTCGGTGACACGCGGCTGCACTACTTCTCCATCGCGCCCGCCTATGAGCTGACGTTCGGCAGCCTCGTGGACTATGGCGTCTACGTGCAGGCCGGCGGCGGGCTGGCGTACCAGCACACGGCGCTGGAGATCGACGGGACGGCGACGCCGGTGAACGGACTCAAACCGCTCATCCAGGTGGGAGCGGGTCTGAGAGGTCGGACGAAGCTGTCGTCGAGCTCGAACCTGCGGCTGGCGTGGCGGCTGGAAGCAACCGTCTATCGCCGCGGATACCTGTTCGACACCTTCTTCGGAGCGAGCGCCGGCACGGCCTTCTGAGCACCCCGGCGCTCCCGTCTCCCGCGCCACCCCACGAAACGAAAGTCCCAAGTACGAGGGCCCACCGGAGAAAGCCATCTGGCTTTCTTCAGTGGGCTTTCACTTTTTCAACACTCTTGTCATTGGGATCATGAATTCAGGATTTTCACTTGAGTGCAGTAAGTATTCACTTGAAGTAAAAACGAGGAATCCAGTATTCCGGCGTGGTGGTCCCCCTCTAGAAAGGAAGCATTCATGCGCACGATGCGTCACGTGATGTTCCTCGGTTCCGCCCTCACCCTCGCGGCCTGCGGTGGCAGCGAGATGGAAATGCCCGACACCGCGGAGTTGGGGCAGACCCAGGCTCCGCTGCACCTGGCCGCCCCGGGCCGCGGCATCGAGAATCAGTACATCGTGGTGTTCAAGCCGGGTGCCGCGGCTCAGGCCGAGGCCTCCGTCATGGGCGTGTCCCCGCGCCTCTCCTACTCTGTCATCAACGGGTTTGCCGCCACGCTGACCGAGGGTCAGGTCAACGCGCTGCGTCGCAACCCGAACGTGGAGTACATCGAGCAGGATCAGGTGGTCGAGGCGGATACCACCCAGAGCGGCGCCACCTGGGGGATCGACCGGATCGATCAGAACAACCTTCCGCTGAGCGGGACCTACTACTACACCTACTCCGGCTACGGGGTCCACGCGTACATCATCGACACCGGCATCCAGTCCAACCACCCCAACTTCTTCGGGCGCGCGACGGCCGCGTACGATGCGATCGGCGGAAATGGCGAGGACTGCCACGGACACGGTACCCACGTGGCCGGGACGATCGGCTCCAACACCTACGGCGTGGCCAAGGGCTCGTTCCTCTATGGCGTGAGGGTGCTGAGCTGCTCCGGCTCCGGCTCCACGTCGGGCGTCATCGCCGGCGTGGACTGGGTGCGCAACAACCACTCCAAGCCGGCCGTGGCCAACATGAGCCTGGGCGGCGGCTTCTCCTCGTCGCTCAACACGGCGGTGAACAACCTGGCCAACGCGGGCGTCTTCGTCGCGGTGGCGGCGGGCAACAACAACGCGGATGCCTGCAACTACTCGCCGGCCAGCGCCGCGAGCGCCACCACGGTGGCCGCCTCGACCAGCACCGACGCCAGGGCCTCGTACTCCAACTACGGCACCTGCGTGGACATCTATGCCCCGGGCTCGAGCATCACCTCCACCTGGATCAACAGCGGCACCAGCACCATCAGCGGCACCTCCATGGCCTCTCCTCACGTGGCCGGCGCGGCGGC
>QKJM01000610.1 GCA_003249315.1 Archangium sp. | reverse complement strand
GACTGAGCCTCCTGCTCGTTTCGTGCAGCACCGCTCGACCGATGACCGCTGCGCAGGGGCCCGCGGGTCCACACGAGCTGGCGAAGTACGCGCTCCTGGTCCACCAGGCGCCGGACGGTCGGGTGACGCACGAGTGGAAGCCCCTGGATGAACTCGACCTGACCAGTTTCTCATACCCCGTGTCCGCGAGGAATGGATGCCGCAACATCGTCTGCGCCTCCTCATCGGGACTGGCGGAGTATTGTGAAGGTCGGCGCAAGCAGTGCGAGGACGACTGCCTCCGCAGCAGCCGTCCTTTCTCCATAGGTCACTTGAAATACACCGACACCAAGATACAGCCGTGGCGAATCGCCAGAAGCTGGTGGTGTCCGCGCTACTGCCTCGAGCAGTCCATCGCATGCAACAAAGGAAGGGGCGAATGGGCTGAACAATATGCCGCCGAGTTCGATGAGATTGAGCCAGCAGTTGACTGGATCAAGAATCATCGAGAGGAAATTCTCGTGGGCACCGTCATCGTCATCGCGGGAGTGGCCTTCACCGCCGCGGTCGTCGCGACGAGCGGAGGTGCTCTCATCCTGGTGCCGCTCATGCTCATGGCGGAGAACTCTCCAGGCGCGCTCCCCGTCACCCAGCTCGCGGAGAACACCCGGTGAGGATTCTTGAAGAGTTGGCATATGCCGCGCAATTCGCCGCAAACCAGTGGCAGGCAGCGCGACTCGCAGGCAGAGAGGAAGAGAAAAATCTCTGGCTCTACGTGCGCGGACAGCGCGACTTCGTACAAGAAACGGGACAGGTCTATCGATTCGAAGACTACCTGCGTTCCGTCCCAGCCACGGCTCCCCCCCCCATGAGCGCCACTCTCAGCGCTCGCGTGGACACGGCATCGCACCGGGCCATGCGCCTGCTCCTCGAGGCTCTTCAGGGTGCGGCGCATTCCCCAGATCAAAAGCGGCACGCCATCGTCCTCCTTGCCCTTCTCAACTTCATCGCTGACACCGGACAGAGCGGCGACGCGGAGGATTACATCAACAACCGTCCAGAGCGGGCACCGCTCGCCATCGCCCATTTCAGGACGCGAGACGAAGCAGAAGCCTGGTTGAAGGAAATCGCTGAGCCCCCCAGCCCCGCCGCCATCCTCATTGGAGACGAGTATTTCCTTGCCTGGTATTCACGCGAGGATGCTGCTCGAGGCATGTACCGCGACTACATCCTGGAGCCCCACCTCGAAGGGCTCGTCGCGGAGGGAATCCCCCCTTCAGCGCCCTCGTTTGACACCCGCGCGGAGGCAGAAACATGGCTGGCGAGTCACCCCGCGGCTCCCTATGCCTTCGTCTCCATCTCCAAAGAATATTACCTCGCCGTCTATCATGAGAGACTGAAACGCCACACCCTTCACCATGTGGCTTCAACCTTGAAGGCATGGGAAGAGCGAAAGAGAGGCCTCGAGCTGCGGGACGCCCGCGATTCGGAGTGAGGGTGGCCAAGGGCGGCGCGCTGACCTCTTGCGGCCCTGGCTCCTTTACCTCCTCTGGCCCCGGCCCCGCTCCACCTCGTCCACCCCGAGTACGTGAAGGAACAGCTCCCGCTCGCGCTCCTCCTCGCTCCCGGGCTGACTCCGGCGCAGGAGTTCCACGCGCTGGCGCTCGGCGTCCTCCAGCCGTGCCACCCAGGCCTCGGCCTCGGAGCGACGCTCGGGAGGAAGCAACCGGAGCCCCTCACGCACGGCCTGGGCGGCGGCGTCGAGCTGCCCCAGCGACTCGCACAGACTCGCCACCTTGAACCACACATCCGGCTCGGGATGGATGCGCGAGGCGGTGCGCCAGGACTCCAGCGCTCGCGCGAGGTAGCCCTCCTGCTCGAAGCTGGCGCCCTCCAACCGGAAGAGGCGAGCGCGCTGCTCCAGGCTGGAGAGGAAGGGGCTCACCTGCTGGAGCGTGTCCCTCGCGCGCCGAGTGAGGCCCGCCTCGAGCTGCTGCCGCGCCAGGGAGAAGGACAACTCCACCTCCCCCGGGAAGCGGGCTCGCAAGGCCTCCAGGGTGCGTAGGGCCTCCTCCTGGCGACCCTGGGCTCGGAGGACGTCCGCGCGTAGCAGGTGCGAGGCCAGCGCCTCCGGCTCCCTCCGGGACACCTCCTCACTGGCGGCCTCGGCCTCGGAGAGCTCCCGCCGGGAGAGCCGCAGTCGGGCCTCCAGCTCCCACAGCACCACCACCTCGGGCGAGGCGCCCAAACGCTCGCGAGCCTCGCCCAGCCACGAGAGTGCCAGCTCCTGCGCCCCGGGGCGCCGCCACAGCTCGGAGACGAGCTGCGCCACCACGGCTGGAGAGTCCGGCGTAAGGGCGCGCAGTTCCTCCAGCGTGCGCGCCAGCCCGAGCGCCTCGTCCTTCAGCACGGCCTGCTCCCCGGCCTCGAAGGCCAGGCGGTACTCGAGGAAGGCCTGGGTGCGCCGCCCCAGGGAGAGCAGCGCCCGCGCGGCCACGCGGTGAGCCCGCGCATCCAGCGGACGCAGATAGAGAGCGCGGTTGGCGAAGGCCAGCGCCTCGGCCGCGGCGCCCTCGGCCGTGCAGGCGGTGCCGAGCAGGTCCTGCAAGGCGTAGTCGGCCGGGTGTCGATCGACGAGGACGAGCCCGCGCGCGCGCACCTCGTCGAGCGGAGCCCGAGCGGAGACGAGGGCGGCGAGCTCCACCTCCGCCTCCTCCAGGGTATGCCGCCCGGGAACGAGCGCCAGCAGGGCCAGGGCGGTGAATCCCATTCCCCCCACCAGCATGGGACGAGGCGCGAAGCCGCGCGGCCCACGGGACGGCGCGCGCTCCTCCGGCCGG
>QKJM01001041.1 GCA_003249315.1 Archangium sp. | reverse complement strand
GTGCTGAAGCTGGACGCCTTCGCGCGGGGGCAGTTGGAGAGCCGGGCGCGGCGGCCGTACCCGGTGTACGTGCTGCAGCGCCGGGACGAGGCCGGAAGCTGGCACACGGAGGGGGCGGACGAGTTCCTTCTGGAGGAGGGTGGGGTGGCGGTGTCGGTGCTGCGCGCGGGGACGTACCGGGTGCTGGCGGCGGCGTCGCCCTACGAGGTGTACGAGAGTCCGGCGGTGGAGCTGGGAGAGGGGGACACGGAGCGCGAGGTGGCGCTGAGCGTGGCGGGAGACGCGGTGCCGTGCGAGGTGCGGGTGACGAGCGGGGCGGGGTTGCCGGTGTACGGGGCGAGGGTGACCGCGGCGGGGGCGCACGGCTCGCTGCCCGCGGTGCGAGGGCGGACGGACGCGGAGGGGAGATGGAGGCTGGGCAACGTCCGCGGAGGCGAGCTGTACGTGGAAGTGGAGCACGAGGGGCCCGCGGCATGGATGGGCCACCCCTCGGAAGACTGTCGGCGAACGGGTCGGGTGGAAGTGCGTCTCTGAGAGCCATTCCTCCCTCTCCCTCTGGGAGAGGGTCGGGGTGAGGGTGTTTCGTGTACTCGCCCCCCACTGGTGCTCGGGACGTCACTTGGCTTCCAGCCCGCGTGCGGGAAGAATCCCGCCCAATGTCCGACGATTCCAAGAAGGTGGACGCGTACATCGCCCAGGCGGCGCCCTTTGCGAGACCCATCCTCGAGCGCATCCGTCGCGCATTTCACGAGGGCTGTCCTGACCTCCAGGAGAGAATCAAATGGGGCGCGCCGAGCTTCGAGAAGGACGGCATCGTTGGAGGGATGGCGGCCTTCAAGGCGCATGCTTCGTTCGGATTCTGGCGCGGCGCGGAGCTCGAGGATCCGCATGGAATCCTGAAGAACAAGGGCACCGCCTCCTTCATGGCCGAGAAGTTCACCAGCATCTCCGAGCTGCCGCCGCATGAGCTCCTGGTGGACTATGTCCGCCGCGCGGCGGTGCTGAACGCCACGAAGAAGCCGGTGCGCCCAGGCGCGAAGCCCTCTCCCGAGGTTCCGCCGGAGCTCGCGGCCGCGCTGCGGAAGAACACGCAGGCGCGGAAGACCTTCGAGGGCCTGACTCCGGGGCACAGGCGCGAATACATCGAGTGGATTGCGGAAGCGAAGCGGCCCGAGACACGAGAGCGCAGGCTCGAGAAGACGATCGAATGGCTCTTGGAGGGGAAGAGTCGGAACTGGAAGTACACCTGATGCTGCCCGACGGCATTGCTTTATTCGTCTCGTCTTCTGGGGCTGAAGAGCAGGCTACGCCCAGGCTCATGGCGATGCTCAAGAAGAGGCAACGAAATACTTTCCGGGCTCCAGTTCTTTCCGGGTGAGGTAGCCGAGAGCGCCCTCGCGCGAGCGAGTCGCCACCTCGGCGCTATGCACCGTCGCGTTGCGCCCGAACTCCATGGGAGCCGTACTCTGACTGTCGCGGAAGCCCCGTCGTAGTTCGAGTGCCTGGGTGTGAGCCCGCGCCCTGAGGGGCGACGCGGACCCAGTGGGTTTCCCTCGGCGGACATTGGTTCCCAGGAGGAGACGGTCGGCGAGGGCCGGAAGGGGGAGCCTCGTCCAGCGAGCGAGCAGGCGTGAACAGTCCGGAAAGCCGGACTGTCCGCGGGGGCGGGACTGAGGCAGGCTGGAGGGGTATGTGGGCGCAAAGGTATCGGGCCTGGTTGCGAGGAGAGACGGCACAGCCGCTGAGGCCGCTGCTGGAGTGGCTGGGGCGCTGTCCGCTGCTGGTGGTGCTGCAGGCGCTGCCGGTGGTCATCGTCTGGGGAGGGTTCAGCGCGCTGGGGCTGCCGGGCCTCTTCTTCCATGACGTGCCGCGGGTGATGTTCGTGGCGGCCTTCATGGCGGCGATGTTGCTCGGGCAGTTGTGCTTCATCGGCTACCTGCTGGACGCGGACGAGCCGTGGGCGCTGGAGGCGCGGCAGGGCAAGCCGGGCGGGGTCTCGCCCTCCATCCGCTGGTACCTCTTCCGCACGGGGACGTACCCGGCGTGGTTGCTGGCGCTGAGCATGCCCGCTCTCATCGATCGACACTTCGTCTTCCTCTTCGGGGTGTTGGCGGCGGTGGGGGCGATGGTGCTGCTCACGCGCGGGGCCGAGTGGCTGCAGCAGCGCTACACGGCGGACCGGCAGCGACATCGCTGGGTGCGTCGCATCGAGGTGACGTTCTTCCGGCGGCGCCCCACGCACCTGGTGGCGTTGCACGTGCTGCAGGCGGGGCTGCTGGGGCTGTTCGCCCTGGGCTACGTGGCGGTGGCGGCGTACGTGGCGTGGAGCGGTCGGCAGGGGTGGGTGTCGCCCGCGGTGGTCATCTGTGTTGCGGTGGGGATGTTGGGCGCGGTGTACGGCGCCATCCGCTTCTTCTTCCCGCAGCGGCACATGGGGGCGCTGATCGCCATGGCGGTGGGCGTGGTGTTCGTCGGGCGCGGGTGCGCGGACGCCTCGGTGTACGACGAGCTGTCACTGGAGGAGCCGCCGGCCTACGTGGGGACGAGCCTGGTGACGCCGGCGGAGGCGGGGCTGCTGGATGACGAGGTGGTGCTGGCGGCCTGGCTGGATGGGATGAGGCAGAGGCCACCACCGGGCGCGGCCTGGCGACTGGAGGGGACGACGGAGCTGGTGGGAGGGGCGGGGCCGGCGCTGTGCTCGCCGGGGCCGAAGCCTCGGCTGGCGCTGGTGGCCACCAGTGGAGGCGGCATCCGCGCGGCGGCGTGGACGGCGCACGTGTTGTCGCGGCTGGAGGGCGGTGTGGCGGGCTTCCACCGCTA
>QKJM01000588.1 GCA_003249315.1 Archangium sp. | reverse complement strand
TCCAGATTGAAGTGGGCCAACTCGCGGACGTGCCGCGCGGCTCGGCGGCGGACCTGCTGCTGCTCGCCCCCGGCGTCATGCTCGCCAACCACGGCGGCGAGGGACATGCGAGCTCCGTCTTCATCCGTGGCTTCGACGCGGGCCAGGGCAAGGACGTGGAGTTCCGCGTCAACGGCGTGCCCCTCAACGAGGTGTCCCACTCCCATGGCCACGGCTACGCCGACACCTACTTCCTCATCCCCGAGCTGGTGGACTCGTTGCGCGTCACCGAGGGCCCGTATGACCCGGCCCAGGGCGACTTCGGCGTGGCTGGCACGGTGGAGTACCAGCTCGCGCTGCGGCGTCGGGGGCTGACGGCCTCGGCCAGCTACGGCAGCTTCGCCTCGCGCCGGCTCGCGCTGGTGTGGGGCCCCCAGGAGACGAGCGAGCACACCTTCGTCGGTGTGCTGCTGCGCCAGGGCCACGGCTTCGGGCCCCACCGCGCCCATTCCAACGCCGGCGTCGTGGGACAGACGGAGCTGCGCGTGGGCACCGAGTCCCGCCTGCGTCTGCTGGGCATGCTGTACGGCGCCCGCTACGGCTCGGCCGGCGTGGTGCGCGAGACGGACGTGGTGGCCGGCCGCATGGGCTGCGGCCCTTCTCCGGATGCGCAGTTCTTCTGCTCCTACGACGCCAACCAGGGCGGCGCCGTGCAGCGGCTGGTGGCCTCGGCCGAGCTGCAGACGCGCCTTCGCGCAGGCGGGCGCTTCGTCCAGCAGGGTTTCGCGCTGCTGCGGCAGATGCGCACCCGGGAGAACTTCACCGGCTTCCTCAATGACGTGCCGCCCGTGGGCGAGCCCCAGCGCGGCGACAACACCGAGCAGCTCTACTCGGGCGCCACCTTCGGTCTGCGCGGGCGCTACACCCCGGGCCTCGTGTGGCTGGGGCAGCCCAAGCCGCTGGAGCTGGGCTACGTGGCCCGCTTCGACGACGTGCAGGCCCGCGCCCGCCGGCTGCGCGCCCGCGGCGGCGCCCCCTACCTCTCCCTCTTTGACAACCAGGTGCGCGTCCTCAACCTCGGCGCCTACGCCTCCGGTCGCCTCTCCCCCTGGCGCGGCCTCACCCTGCGCGGCGGTCTGCGGCTGGACTCCTTCAGCTTCAACGTGGAGGACGACAACCGCCCCTCCGAGGACAGGCAGGGCCCCCGCCTCCCGGACGAGACGGTGGAGGCCTATGGTTTTTTCCTCAGCCCCCGCCTCTCCGCCGAGGTGCGCCTCGCCCCGGGCCTCGCGTGGCTCACCAGCGTGGGCCTCGGGGCACGCTCCAGCGATGCCGCCGCCCTCTCCAACGCCGAGCTCGCGCCCTTCGCCCAGGTGACGGCCGCCGAGACGGGACTCGGCTACTCCGTGGGCGGGCAGGGCGAGCCCCTCTTCCTCGAGGCCCGTGGCGCCCTCTTCGCCACCCGCGTCTCCCAGGACTTCGTCTTCGACGAGCTCGCCGGCCGCAACCAGCCTGTCGGTCCCTCGCAGCGCGTGGGCGCCTTCGCCTCCGCCCGCCTCACCCTCCTCGAGCGCCTGGACGTGCAGGCCAGCGTCTCCTGGTCCCGTGCCTCCCTGCCTCTCCCCGGCGCCTCTCCCTGGCGATTGCTGGAGGGGCCCGTCATGCCCTACATCCCCAACCTCCTCGGCCGCCTCGATGCCTCCGCCCGCGGCGAGCTCACCCTCTTCGGCGAGCCCGTGGGGTGGAACCTGGCCCTGGGGCATAGCGCCATCGGCCCCAAGCCCCTCCCCCTGGAGCGCTACAGCGAGCCCATCTTCCTCTTCGACGTGGCCGCCCGTGCTCGCTGGCGCGCCGTCGAGCTGGGCCTCACCGTGGAGAACCTGCTCGACGCCCGCTGGCGCGAGGCCGAGTTCAACTACGTCTCCAACTTCCGCGGCCCTGAGGCCCCCGCCTCGCTGCTCGCCACCCGCCACTTCGTCGCCGGCGCCCCGCGCACCGCTCGCGCCACCCTCACCCTCTACCTGGACCTGTAGCCCCCGGAGTCCTCCGCATGTCCGCTCTGTCTCGCCGTGACTTCTCCCTCGCCCTGGGCTCCTCGCTGCTTGGCGGGCTCGCCTGTGGCGGCTCCGGCACCGGCGGGCGCGCGGTGTCCTTCTCCATGGCTCTGCGCTCCGCTCCCGCTCCCGGTGAGGCACTGCCAGGCCACTTCACCACCGACACCGGATGGCGCGTGGCGCTCTCCTCCGCGTGGATGCTGCTCGGTCCCTTCTACCTCTTCGAGCAGGCCTCTCCCCTCGCGGGTGGCTCGCACCAGCGTGGGTGGCGTCGCCTCGGCGAGCTGCTGCTGCCCAGCGCCCACGCCCACGAGTCGTTCTTCGCCGGAGGCCGCGTGCTCGGCGAGTGGGACAGGGAGGTGGTGTTCAACCTGCTCTCCGGCGAGGCGCGCGTGCTGGGGCTCGTGCCGGGAATCGCCGGGACGGCCCGCTCGCTGTCCGTGCTGCTGCAGCCAGGCGGCGTGGTGAAGGGGGACGAGGCCGCTTCGCTGCGCGGCCACTCCGTGTGGCTCGAGGGCGTGGCCTCTCACGAGGGCGCCGAGCTGCTCTTCCAGGTGGGGCTGGACTTTCCCCCGCCCCTGGAGTCGCAGCGCGTGGAGTTCGTCCCCGTGGAGGCCCCGCTCGACGAGGGGGGCACCTTCGTCGTCGAGGCGCTCCCCCATGCCTGGTTCCAGGGCGTTCGCTTCGAGCGCATGGAGGCTCCCGTCTCCGGCGAGGCCGTGGCCCTCTCTCCCGAGAGCCAGCCCTATCGGGCGCTGCATGTGAATGCGCGGCGGTATTCCGCCTTCAGCGGGCAGTGGCTCGGGTAGGGCACGGGAGCGCGGGCGCGTCACCCTCACCCCGTCCCTCTCCCAGAGGGAGAGGGTCCAACCTGGTTCTCCACTGTGTGGGTCCCCTCTCCCTCTGGGAGAGGGCTAGGGTGAGGGATTGCCCCATGCTCGTCACTGCGCCACCGGCTCCGTCACCTTCATCGGCGTCGTCGCGTTCAGCGCGTCCGAGCCGTTCCCCAGCAGTCCGTTGAGGTTCTCCCCCCAGCAGAAGGCCTCGCCCGCCGTGGTGGTGGCGCACGTCACCAGCGTCCCCGCGCTCAGGCTCGCGGCCCGTACTCCCGCGGGCAGCAACGCCTTCACCGGCACCGCCGCGTCCGCCTGTGTCCCATCCCCCAACTGCCCGCTCGGGTTCTTCCCCCAGCAGTACACCTCGCCCTCCGTCTTCGTCAGCGCGCACGTCCGGTCGATGTCCCCCGCGAGCGCCGCGAAGCCCACACCCTCGGGGGTGGACACCTTCACCGGCACGGAGGCGTTGGTGGTGGTGCCGTCGCCGAGCTGCCCTCCCGTATTCTTCCCCCAGCAGTACAGCTCGCCCTCCCGGCTCGCCGCGCAGGCGTAGTCATTCGCCGCGTGTACCGCGTCGAAGTGTACGCCCACCGGGGTGGACACCTTCTCGGGCGTCGGGTGCGAGGTCGTCGTCCCATCCCCAAGCTGCCCGACGCCGTTGGTGCCCCAGCAGTACACCTCCCCCTCGGCGCTCACCCCGCAGGTGAAGGCGCTGCCCGAGGAGAGCGCGCGCAGGCCCGTCACGCCCTCGGGGGTGGACACCCTCACCGGCACGGAGCTGTTGGTGGTGGTTCCATCGCCCAGGCCGCCGTCGACGTTGCGGCCCCAGCACCAGCCCTCTCCGTCCGCCGTGAGGCCGCACGCGTGGGTCCTGCTCAGCGTCAACATGTCGAAGCGCACGCCCTCGGGCATCCGCACAGCCACCGGCTCGTGGCGCGTCGTGGTGGTTCCATCGCCGAGCTGCCCGTAGTTGTTCCTGCCCCAGCACCACGCCGCGCCATCCTCGGCCAGGGCGCATGCGCCGTCCCCCCGGGCCTTCACCCGGGTGAAGCGCACGCCCTCGGGTCCGCTCACCGGCGAGGGCGTCTTCTTCACCGTGGTGTCCGTCGCCCCGTTGCCGAGCGCCCCGTTGTTGTCCGCCCCCCAGCACCATGCGCCTCCGGAGCGCAGCGTGGCGCAGGCGTGCCGGTGTCCCGCTGCCACCGAGGTGAACACCACCGCGTTCGTCGGCCACACCACCTCCAGGTCCACGTGGCCGCTCACCCCGCCGCTGGTGGCGGTGAGGCGCACCGGGCCTGTCGCCACCCCGCGCACCGTGCCGTCCACGTCCACCACCGCCGTGCCCTCGTCCGAGCTCGCCCAGGTGACGGCCTGGCCGCTCACCGTATTGCCGTGCGCGTCCGCCAGCGCCACCTCCAGCTTCAGCGTCCTCTCCACCTCCAGCGTCGACGCCTGCGTGGTGACGACCACTTGCGCCACGGGCCCGGGCAGTCCGCGCGCGGTGAGGACGGCTGGCTCCAGCCCCGCCACCGTGGCCTTCACCCGACGCACCCCCGCCTCCGTGCCCAGCGTCAGCGCCACCCGTGCCCGCCCCTCGGTGTCCGTGCTCGTGGCCGTGGCGTCCAGTGTCCCGGTTCCCTCGGCCAGCTCCCACTTCACCTCCACGCCCGCCAGGGGTTGCTCCTTCCGGTTGACGACGCGGACGGCCAGCGGCTGGGCCAGGGCCGTGCCCACGGTGGAGGACTGCCCGTCGGAGTCCAGCTCCACGTCCAGCAGCGTGGGCACGAGGTCCGCAGGATTCACCCCCGCGTCGGGCGACTCGGGCAGGGGCTCGTGCGGCTCGCACGCGCTCAGCAGGAGGAAGGGGAAGAGGAGACAGAGGTAGAGGGGGAGGCGCATCGTGAAGTCTCTCGGAGGTTGGCGGGGAAGGGCTCCGGTCACTCCCGGATGACGACGCGGAGCTCCGCTGTCCGCAGAAGCGTGTCCACCCCTCGCCGCAGTGTGAAGGTGGCGTAGGTGTTGCCGACGAGCTTGTCCTCGAAGCGGCCCTGTACGTGGTCGCCCGTGAAGCCCACCAGCGTGGCGTCCTGGAAGCTCACCCGCATCGTCAGATCCGAGTGCTCCTCCAGGCTGAAGTGCGCCTCCGGGTCCGCTTCGTGGCCCTCCAGCGCGCCCATGTACATGAAGCGCACCTCCAGCGGCTGGCCCCGGTTGAAGGCGATGTAGCCGTGCCAGTGGTCCCCGTGGGACCAGGCGAAGTTCTTCCCCGACGCGTCGTAGAGGGCGATGTCCCGCACCTCCAGGCCCGTGCTCGCATCGGGCGTCTCCGAGCCCGGCGGCGATCCCGCGTCGGGATTCTCCTGTGGCGGCGTGCCTCCGCAGGCCACCAGCAGCGCCGCGCCCAGCGACGCCGCCCACCTCGTGCATTCCATGTTCGACCTCGCTCTCGAGGGCAGGCTCGCCAGCACGAAGGCCCCGCCGCGTGAATGAGCGCGGCGGGGCCCGACCGGCCGGCTCGCCGGTCCGTCGCGGTTAGAACGTCACCTCGACGTTGAAGGTGGCCGAGTAGTCCGGGTGGCCCTCGTGGACCAGGTACACCGTCATGCTCGCCGTGCCCACTCCCTCGGCGCTCAGATCGCCGGTGAAGTCGCTCGAGGAGCTGTATGTCACCACCTGGGCGTTGGAGGAGTTGATGGCCGCGTTGAACTCACCCGGCGTGTGCCCGCTGAAGTCGATGACGTTCCCGAGGTCGTCCAGGAACAGCACCTCGATGGAGTACTCGTCGTCCACCGTCAGGTACAGCGTGTCCACCGGCTGGCCGTCCTGGTAGGCGTACAGGTCCGAGCCGCTGCTGACGAACTTGAAGCCGCTGGCCTCGACGTGCTCCTCCGACGCGGCGGAAACCTGGGCGTGGCGCGCCGCCATCAGCGCGTCCACCTGCTCCTTGGACACGCCACCCTGGGGGCCGCACGCCGTCAGCACGGTGGTGAGCGCGAGCGCGCAGAACAGCGACAGCTTCTTCATCGAAGAGGTCCGCATGGTTGCTCCTTGTGGTGTTGGGATGCGCGCTCTTGTTACTGAGTTGCAATATGCAGGTCAAGGATAGTTGGTACTGAAATGCGTGTGTAACCTGGTTGCAAATATCGGGCGAGCGGACGCCAGCCCGGGATGGCGCTCGGGCCACCCCGGGGAGGGGAGGTCGCGGGGGAGGGGAAGGGGGGGAAAGGGGGGGAGCCCGGTGCGCGGGCTCCGTCAGGTGCGGGTTCCTACCGGAGCCGCGCCACCGCGAGGTCGAACATGGTCAGCTCCAGCCGCTCGACGTCCTTCTCGGAGAGCTCCTGGAAGGCGAAGGAGACGCGGTGGTTGCCAATCCTTCGCTCGGAGGAGACGACCCGGGCGCGGCCCACCAGCGGCTCCGCGTTGCCGGGCAGGCGCAGCGAGAAGCCCAAGGCGTTTCCCTCCGGGGGCGGCCGGTGCAGCATCACCGAGAAGCCCCCGCAGGAGATGTCCATGGTCATGGTCCGCTGCTGCCCGCTGTCCATGCTGAGGTCCACCTGCAGCCCCTGGGCGATGCGGAACGTTCGTCGGGCGGACTGGCCGGACGGCACCACCAGTCCCTGGGAGGCCGTCAGCGCTCGCGCGAACTGCTCCTTCGAGGAGGCGTAGAGTCGCTTGTCCTCTTCATCCAACTGCCCCTTGCGCGCTTGCTCGTGCAGCCCCTTGAACTCCGCCAGCCACTTGTGGACGCTCATGGATCCTCCCGGGCTAGGCGGCGATGACGCCCACTCGCTCGAGCGCGAGATCGATGAGGAACATCTCCAGCTTCTCCGTCTCCCGCTCGGTGTTGTCCACGAAGGCGAAGGAGACGCGGTGCTTGTCGCCCACCTGTCGCTGGGAGGCCAACCGTACCTGGCCCGCCAGCACCAGATCCCCGGGGAGTTCCAGGGTGTAGCTGGGTCGCTCCTCCTCTCCCACGGGGTAGGGCAGCATCACCGAGAAGCCTCCCACGGAGAGATCCAGGGTCCTGATGCACATGTTGCCGTAGTGCATCTGCAGCTCCACCGGGAGAGCCTGCGCGACGCGGAAGCTGCGCCGTACGTCGCGCTCCAGCATCAGCCCCTGGGCGGCGACCAGCGCCTTCTCGAACTGCTCGCGTGCCGCGCGGTAGGCCGGCTTCTCGGACTCCCCCAACTCTCCCGTGCGCGCCTTCTCGTGGAGCACTCGGAAATCGTCCAGAAACTGCGTCACTCCCATGCTCTCGCTCCTTTTCCCCCAGTTAACGGGAGTCTCGCACCGTCGTCCATCCACCGCGAGGATAGTAGCCCGAGATTGTCTGTCGTCTCTTGGAAGGTTTTCTCAGGAGTGTGTCATGGAGGTGGGATGGGTGTCGCTCGGAGGGGGTGTAGCGGGCAGGGTGAAGGTGAAACGGCTACCGCGGCCTGGCTCGCTCTCCGCCCAGATGCGGCCGCCGTGGGCCTCGACGATGCCCTTGGCGATGCACAGCCCCAGACCCGTGCCGCGGCTCTCCGCGTCCTTGGCCTGCCAGAAGCGCTCGAACACGTAGGGCAGTTGCTCTGGCTGGATGCCCGTGCCGGTGTCCTGCACCCACAGCCGCATCTCTCCCGGATGCACGCGCGCCCCCACCGTCAGCAGCCCTCCATCCGGGGTGAACTTCACCGCGTTGCCCAGCAGGTTGCCGAGGACCTGCAGCACCCGCGTCCGATCACACCTCACCCGCACGGCCTCGTCCGACAGCTCCGCCGTCACCCGTAGGCCCTGTGCCTCCGCCAGCGGCCTCACGCTCTCCAGCGACTCCGTCACCAGCGACGCCACCGTGTGCTCCGAGGGCTCCAGCGGCAGCCCGCCCGCTTCAATCCGGCCCCAGTCCAGCAGGTCGGAGATCAACCGCGCCATCCGCTCCACTGCCGACTGAATCCGCTCCGCCTGCTTCCGTACCTGCTCGCCGCCGGGCCGGCCCTGCCCGCCTCGCAGCAGCAGCGCCGAGGCAAGCCGCACCACCCCGAGCGGATTCTTCAGGTCGTGCGACACCACCGCCAGCAGGTCCTCCCGCGCTCGGGTGGCCCGACGCGATGCGCCAAAGAGACGCGCGTTGTCGATTGCCAGACTCGCTCGCTGGCACAGGTCCTCCGCCAGCGCCAGGTCGTCCGGCCCGTAGCGTCGGCCCGAGGCGCTCGACACGAAGGTCACCGCCCCCAGCGTGTGTCCCCGCGCCTTGAGCGGTACGATCATGTACGAGCGCGCCCGCAGGTGGCGGAGCAGCTCCGGGTGCGCGGGCTCGGAGGAGGCCGCGCGCAGCAGAGAGTCCGTCACCGCTGGCACCAGCTCCGGTTCACCGGTGTGAAGCACCCGCAGCAGCCCCACCGGCGCCGGGCGGTTCTCGATGCGGGCGGAGAGCGAGCGGGCCTGCTCCTCCAGGGTTGGGTCCAGGTGGGCCACCGCCACGCGCGACACCCACGGGCCCTGCTCCAGCGCGTCCACCAGGCACCAGTCGGCCAGGTCCGGCACCGCCAGGTGGGCCAGCAAGGTGTACATGCCATGCGGATCCGGCGGGTGGGCGAAGAGGGTCGTCATCGCCTGGTAGAGGAAGGACTGGCGGCGCTCGGCGGCCTCCACCTCGGCCCGGGCGGCCTGCTCCAGCGCCAGCGCGCGTGCGTAGATGTGCTCCGCCTGGGTGATGGGGTGTACCGCCACCAGCACCCGCATCTCCCCCTCGTCCTCCAAGGGGGTGAAGCAGAAGTCATGCGGTCGAAGCCCCAGCTCGCTCGGCCAGTGCAACTCCACGGAGCGCGCCGTCCGGCTGGCCAGTGCCTCCGTCCGACAGGACTCCAGCCGGCGCCCCTCTTCGGGGTCCGGGGCCAGCTCCGCCCACCTGCGTCCGGTGAGGGCCCGCGAGGATTGCTCCAGTACCCGGGCGCCCGACTGGCTGCAGGCCAGGATGCGGCCCGTCTCGTCCAGCAGGTAGGTGGGCTCAGGGAGCGCCTGGAAGGCCTTTTCGAGTGCGGACACGGTGAGCGTCATGGTGGCTCGCCCTGGAGGGGGCGGCAATCTCTCCTGTTCTGTCATTGCGGGTCCGCGACCAGGCCGGCCAGCTCCCGGAAGCGGGAGGAGAAGCGCTCCAGCGGGAGCACCTCGTCGGCGATTCCCGCCGCCACCGCCACCGCTGGCATTCCATAGACGACACAAGTGGCCTCATCCTGGGCCATCACCCACCCCCCGGCTTCATGTACCTCCCGCAAACCATCCAACCCATCCTGTCCCATCCCGGTGAGGACGGCGGCGGCGACGTTGGAGCCGAAGACGTTGAGCGCCGACCGGAAGAGGAAGGTGCCCGAGGGTCGGAAGCCGCCCACAGGGGCCGCGCTGGAGAGTTCCACCCGGTCGCTTGCTCGAAGACCCAGGTGGCGATCGTCCGGGGCGATGTAGACGGCGCCGTGGCGCAGAGGCTCGCCGTCCTCGGCCACCTTCACCTCCAGCGGGCAGACGCTGTCCAGCCAGGAGGCCAGCCCCCGGGCGAAGCCGAGCGCGATGTGCTGCACCACCAGAATGGGCAGGGGAAAGGAGGCGGGCAGCTCCGAGAGGATGCGGTGCAGGGCCGCGGGTCCGCCGGTGGAGGCGGCGATCGTCAGCACCGAGGCTCGCTTCCGGTGCGCGTGGGCTGGGAGCGAGAGCGGAGCGCTCGGCTCACGGCTGGGCCAGTGCCGCACCACCTTCACCTCGGCCATGGCCTTCACCGTGTCGCACAGCCGTCGCGACTCGCTCTCGAAGTCCGGCGCGTGCGGCCCCACCAGCTTCTGCAGCACCGCCAGCGCCCCGGCACGCAGCGCGGCCATGGCGGTTTGAATGTCGCGCTCCACCAGGGTGGACACCACCACCACCGGGGTGGGCACCTCCGTCATGATGCGGCTGGTGGCCTCCAGGCCGTCCATGTTCGGCATCTGGATGTCCATGGTGACCAGGTGGGGCCGCAGGCGACGGGTGAGCTCCACCGCCTCCACGCCGTCCCGGGCTTCTCCCACCACCTCGATTCCAGGGTCCGCCCGGAGGATTTCCACCAGCAGGCGCCGGGCGGTCGGGGAGTCCTCGGCGACGACGACGCGGAGCTTGTCGGGCTTCATAGGAGCTGCCTCAGGGTTTCCAGCAGTTGGGTCTGGTCGAACGCACTCTTCACCAGGTAGGCGGTGGCGCCAGCTTCCAGGCCGCGGGCCTTGTCCTCGGGCTTCTCCCGGGCGGTGACGAGCACCACCGGCAGCTTGCCGAAGCGGGGCGAGCCGCGGACCGCCTCGGTGAGGGCGAAGCCGTCCATGCGCGGCATCTCCACGTCGGAGACGATGACGTCGGCGCCCTCGGCCTGCAGGCGCTCCCAGGCCTCCACCCCGTCCACGCACACGAGCACCTCGAAGCCGGCGGACTCGAGGATGCTCTGCTCGAGGGCGCGGGTGGTCATCGAGTCGTCGACGAGGAGGACGCGCTTGTGGAGTCGCTTCACCTCGAGGGAGGGGAAGAGGCCGGAGGGGGTGGCGCGGCCCTCGGCGGCGCGGGCGAGGGAGGCGGCGTTGAGCAGCAGGGCCATGCGTCCGTCCGGCAGCACCGCGGCGCCGGAGATGTGGCGTGCGTGGCGGATGCGAGGGCCCAGGCCGCGCACCAGCACCTCCTGCTCTGCCACCACCTCGTCCACCACCAGCACGGCGCGCGCCTCGCCGCCGCGCAGCACCATGGCGCTGGGGCGCGGGCGCGGGGCGTCGACGGGCAGGCCGAGCACCTCGGCGAGGGTGGTGAGCGGCACCAGGGC
>QKJM01001045.1 GCA_003249315.1 Archangium sp. | reverse complement strand
ACGAATGCTTCTTCCGGCGCGAGGCCTGCTCGAAGGTGAGGACCTCCGGCTGGTAGCCCTCGTGCCGGACGGAGAGCAGGAGGTAGTCGCGGTTCAGCTCTCCCACCGGGTGCTCGTCCAGCTCGAAGGTGTGGCCCACGCTCAGGCGCCGACAGTTGCTCGAGCCATCGAGCTGCTCCACCTGCGCGCGCAGCTCCTCGAGGCGCACCTTGGCGAGCGCCTTGCCCGTCCCGGGCTCCTCGTACCGGGCGGGGTAGTCGTAGATTTCGAGGGCCGTCTCGCCGTCGTCCGAGGTGTTACCGGTGGTGAGATCCTGCGCGGGCTGGACGAAGTTGAAGTCCCGCAGCGCGACCGCGCCCGGCTGCACCTCCCTGCTGGAGGTGAAGGCGTGTACGGACTCGCTGAGCGCCACCATCTTGCTGGGCTCGCGGAAGACGAGGCGGGGCTCGCCGGACATGGCCGGGCAGGTGAGGGAGGCATCACGGAGGACCATCGTGTGTGCGTCCTCGGCGTGCTCGAAATAGTAGAAGATGCCCTCCTCCTCCATCAGCCGGTGTACGAACTCCAGGTCCGACTCACGGTATTGCACGCAGTAGGTGCGGGGCAGGTAGGAGCCGTTGAGCGAGAGCTCATGCTCCACCATTGCCTCGTTGAGCACCTTGTGGAGGATCTGCGGGATCGTCATCTCCTGGAAGATGCGGCTGCGGCGGGTGTGCCCGAGCGTCCAGAGCTGGGGCACCACCGTCACCCGGAAGCGCTGCTGTTGCGGCGTCTGCCCGGAGTCCCACCGGGTGATGCGCGAAACGACGCCGTGGAAGAAGCGCTCCGTCCCGTCGCCGAGATGCACCGTCAGCAGCGCGCTCTGGCCCAACAGCGCCTTGTCGTCCACCTCCACGTCCGGAGGGGCCGCCAGGGTGACGTCGACGCGGTACGTCGTGGAGAGCTCCTCGTTGGCGCGGAACTCCACTACCGCCAGCTCACCCGCTGCGTGAGGTCCGACCTGGAAGTCGAATTCGGCCTGGTTGGCCAGGAGCGCGGCAGTCGCTGTCATGCAATCCCCCCTTTGCTGTGGGTGCGAGCACCTTCAAATCACGTCCCACGGCCAGGGTGCAACGTACGGTTGTATCTTCCTGGCCTCCCCGGGAGACGGGGGGCGTGCCTGGGGAGGCGCAAAATTACGTCCTGGAACCCGAGGAAGGCTGCAAATTCTTCGTGCCGCGACAACTCGGGAGCTGGCCTCTTCGTCCTGATTCCAGGGGGTTGCCGCGGGGGCAGGCAAGGGCCTGTGTCTTGCAACCTGCCTGCTCCAGAGAGTGGAACGGAACATGAAGCCCCGGGGACATATGGAACCCCGGGCCAGGGAGAGCGGTCACATGGTCGAAGAGATCAAGAACGAGATGATCGGGCAGCACCACCTCCTGCGTGCATTGTTGGTGAACGTTGGCGATCTGGCCGAGAAGGCGACGGAGGGTGATTTCTCCTGCGAGGCGGCGTTGCGCGAAGGTGCCCACAAGCTCTCCGAGGCACTTCAGTCCCACATGGGAGACGAGGAGCGACTTCTGGAGAAGCTCGCCGAGCAGGGGCATTCGCCCGCCGCCCGGAACCTCGAGGACTTCAAGCACAACCACGTACACCAGCGGGAGATCCTCGCGCACTTCGACATGCGCGTGGACAGCGTCCAGGCGCTGAAGCGGCTGGGGGAGATCGTCAAGGCGATGACCCACGCGGTCCTGCTCGACATGGAGCACGAGGAGACGGCCATCTTCGGCGCCGCGGAGTCGGTCTCCCCGGTGGTTCAGACAAGCTGAGTACTCTGGAACGGCAGACACGAGGACGGACCTCCCGCCAGCGCCTGGACGCGCTGGACGGGTACCTGGCGCGCTACGAGCGAGAGCTCCTGACGCGAGAGGAAGGGGCGTGGGCGCGGGCGGCGTTCGTGGACGTGGGCTTCGGCGAGCACCCGTGGACGACGCTGGAGAGCGCCCGGGTCTTTCGCGAGCTCAACCCGCGGCTGCCGGTGGTGGGGGTGGAGCTGGAGCCCTCGCGCGTGGAGGCCGCCCAGGCGCATGCGGACGGGCTCACGCACTTCAGGCAGGGTGGGTTCTCCCTGCCCCTGCTCCCCGGGGAGACGGTCCGCCTCCTTCGTACGATGAACGTGCTGAGGGGATATCGCTCCGAGGAGGTTTCCGCCATCCACCGCACGCTGGGGGAGACGTTGCTCCCTGGTGGGCTGCTCGTGGAAGGCAGCACGGACACGCCAGGAGCGGTGCTGGTGGCACACCTGCTGCGGCGCGGCCCGGAGGAGCTGGTCCGCGAGGCCCTGCTCTTCCACACGGACTTCAGCCGCGGCTTCGCGCCCGTCCTCTTCCGTGACTGGTTGCCACGGGACTTCCGGCGGCGGGTGAAGCCCGGGGAGCCCATTCACGACTTCTTCGCTGTGTGGACGGCTGCGTGGCGAGAGGCGCGCGAGGCCGGACACACGGCTCCTCCCGAGGCCTTCCGCCACTCGCTGCCGCGGTTGGCCCAGCGGCTCGAGGGGGTCTCCACCGAGCCCTGGCTGCAGGAGCATGGCTACCTGCTCTGGCGGCCTCCCGGCGGTGTCTTCCGGTAGGGAGCTTTGCCCGGCTCCTCCCGGGGCGAGCGCGGGGGTCCTGTCCGTGACTTCGGTGTAATCAGGTAGGATTCGGGTTGTCCGGCGGGGAGTGGCCTTTTAAATGCCGGCCATCGTGGCTTCCATGCGCTCCGTTTCCTGGCTGCTTTTCGTCATTCTCTCCCTCTCCGCTACCCGGGCCTCCGCCCAGGCCTACGACGGCGCACGCAGGGAGGAGGTGGATGGCGGCGTCCATACCCCGGTGCTGACGAAGGCCCCCGAGCTCGTCCGGTTCGTGGAGGCCGTCTACCCGTCCGAGGCGGCGGAGGTGGGCAGGGCGGCCTCGGTGGAGCTGGTCATCACCATCGACGCGGAGGGCGGGGTGTCCGACGCGCAGGTGGTGACGCCGGTGGGCGACGGCTTCGACGAGGCGGCGCTCGAGGCGGTGCGCCAGTTCCAGTTCACCCCCGCCGAGGTGGATGGCGTCCCGGCGCCAGTTCAAATCCAGTACGTCTACAACTTCGTCCTCCAGGCGCCGCCGGTGGAGGAGGACGCGCCGCCCCCGCCTCCACCGAGGGCCACCCTCACCGGGCAGCTCCTCGCGCGGGGCAGCCGCTCGCGGGTGGGCGCGGCCACGGTGCGCTGTGGGGATGACCCCGAGGCGCCCGAGGCCCTATCCGACGAGGAGGGGCGCTTCACCCTGGAGGTGGAGCCCGGCACCTGCCAGGTGCGCGCCATCGCCAGCGGCCACCACCTCTTCGAGACCATCGAGGAGCTCGCCCCCGGCGAGACGACCGAGGTCATCTACTACCTGCTGCCCAAGGCGCCGGGCTTCGAGACGGTGGTACGCGGCGCGCGCGAGAAGAAGGAGGTGGTGCGCCGCACCCTGGAGCGCCAGGAGTTGCAGAAGGTGCCTGGCACCTTTGGAGACCCCATCCGGGTGCTGCAGAACATGCCCGGTGTGGCGCGGGCGCCACTCATCTCCGGAGCGCTCATCGTGCGAGGCGCGTCGCCGAGCCAGACGCTCACCTTCTTCGATGGGGTGGAGGTGCCGCTGCTCTACCACCTGGGGGGAGGCCCCTCCATCGTCAACGCCGAGTTCCTCGACCGGGTGGACTTCTTCCCGGGAGGCTTCGGCTCGCGTTATGGCCGCGCGGTGGGCGGTGTGGTGGACGTGGCCACGCGCAAGGGAGCCAGCGATACGCTTCACGGCTCGGTGAAGGTGGACCTGCTGGACTCGGGCTTCTTCGTGGAGGCTCCAGTGGCGCCCGGCATCTCGGTGGCGGCCGCGGCGCGCCGCTCGTACGTGGACGTGCTGATGCCGCTGGTGCTCCCCGAGGACCCTCAGGGGGGCACGTTGCTGGTGCTGCCTCGCTACTGGGACTACCAGGTGCGCGTGGACTTCGGTGCGCCGCGAGGCGCCGAGCCCGGCCCGGGCGGGCGCAGCTCCGGGTATGTCATGGCCTTCGGCTCGGACGACGTGCTCAACGTGGTGGCCAGCGGCGGCGGGCGCAACCGCGACATCACCGTGGACACGCAGACGCTCTTCCACCGGCTGAAGGGGGACTGGACGTACCGCTATGGCGGACTCACCTCGGTGTTCACCCCGTACGCGGGCTATGACCTGGCGAGGTTCGGCTTCGGAGAGACGACGCTCGACGCGGATGTGTGGACGATGGGGGCGCGCGAGGATCTGTCGCTGGAGCTGCTGCCCTGGCTCACCGCCCGCACCGGCGTGGACGTGAGCTTCGAGCACCTGGAGGGCGTGGCGACGCTGCCCGTCATCGGAGGCATCCAGTACCCGGCCTTCCCCGGCGCCGAGCCCCAGGTGGAGATGCAGACGCTGAAGCGGGTGGCCAACGCCTTCGACGGGGCGCTCTACGCGGAGCTGGACGTGAAGGCCGGGCCGGTGACGCTGACGCCCGGCTTGAGGGCCACCTACGCGCGCATCAGGGGACAGGAGCGCGTCGTGTATGACCCTCGGCTGTGGCTACGGGTGCAGCCCACGGAGAAGACGTCCGTGAAGGCCAGCGCGGGCCTCTACAGCCAGCCGCCCGGGGCGCTCGACCTGGATTCGCCGCCCTGGGGCAATCCGGCACTTACCCACGAGCGCGCCTTCCAGGCCAGCGTGGGCGTGGAGCAGCAGCTCACCGATGCGATCAGCGTGGACCTCACCGGCTACTACAACCGGCGGTACGACCTGGTGGTGTCCCCTGGCGAGACGGTGCAGAACGATGATGGCACGCTCACCCGCACCTTCTATGCGAACAGCGGGCTGGGGCGCGCGTACGGCCTGGAGGTGCTGCTGCGGCACGCGGTGACGCGCGACTTCTTCGGCTGGCTGGCCTACACCCTCAACCGCTCGGAGCAGCGGCGGGTGGGAGATGGCGGCGAGTACCGGCTGACGACCTTCGATCAGACGCACATCCTCACCGCGGTGGCCAGCTACCGGCTGCCGGGTGGCTTCGAGCTGGGTGCGCGCATGCGCTACGCCACCGGCCGGCCCACCACCCCGCTGCAGCACACCTTCGATCGCTACAGCGTGGACACCAACCGCTACGAGGGCACCTTCGGCGAGTCTCGCTCCATCCGCTTCAAGCCCTTCCACCAGCTCGACTTGAGGCTGGACAAGAGCTGGCTCTTCCAGAGCTGGACGCTCACGGCCTACATCGACGTGCAGAACGTCTACAACGCCTCCAACGTGGAGGCGACCTTCAACGACTACCGCTACCGCGAGGTCATCGAGGTGCCCGGCATCCCGGTGCTCCCGGTGCTCGGCGTCAAGGGGAGCTTCTAGCCATGCGCCACCTTCTGTGCGCCGCGCTCGGCCTGCTGCTGTGTGCCGGCTGTGTGGGACCCGAGGACGAGCCCTCCACGGTGAAGGATCTCCGTGTGCTCGGCATGAGGATGGATCCACCGGAGCTGATGGCCGACGCCTGCTCGTTGGATCCTTCGAACGAGTCGGCGTTGGAGGCCCTGCTCGTTACGTTGCTTCAGCCGGTGCGCCTCACCGCGCTCGTGGAGGATCCGGCGGGCGGAGGCCGCGAGCTGGACTACACGTTGTGGGCGTGCGCCTCGCTGGACGACGACATCTGCCGGGAGGATCGGGTGGAGCTGGCCCGTGGCATCACCCAGGCGGGCGAGCTGGTGGTGGACCTGCGCGCGAGCCTGGGCGCCGCGAGGCTCCAGGACGGCACCTTCCTCGCGCAGAAGGTGCTGGAGGAGGACACCTACAAGGGCCTGGGAGGCCTGCGCATGCCGCTGGTGCTGTGGGTGCGCGGTGGCGACGAGCAGGTATATGCGCAGAAGCTGATGGTCTATAGCTGCCGCTTCTTCCCGGAGATGCAGGCCAACGTGCAGCCGGAGCTGCCGGGCGTGCGGGTGGGAGGCCAGCCGTGGGAGGAGGGCGTGCTGCCGGAGCTGTCCGGCAAGGGGCCCTTCGTGCTGGAGGCGGAGGACTTCTCCGCGCTGGAGGAGCCCTACGTGGTGCCCTCCTTCGAGCTGAAGCCGGTGGCGCTGAAGGAGAGCTGGGAGCTGGGCTGGTACACCTCGCTGGGGAGCATTTCGCCGCGGGAGACGGGCGGGGCGGACATCGGTGGTGGGGAAGGGCGGCACCGGGTGGAGTGGCAACCGCCGCCGGACGCGCAGGCCCAGGAGGTGCGCTTCTGGGTGGTGGTGCGGGACGGGCGCGGGGGCCTCTCGTGGCTGACGCGGAAGGTGCGGTACTCGCCATGAAGCGACTGGCGGAGCTGCGGGGGGCGTGGGCGCGGGCGCGCGAGCGCAGGTGGGTTCGCTGGGGCGTGGACGCGGTGCTCTTCGTGGTGCTGTTCTCGGCGGTGATGGCCTGGCAGACGCGCCACCTGCCCGGAGCAGGGACGCCGGCGCCGGACTTCGCTCTCTCCACGCTGTCGGGCGAGACGGTGCGGCTGGACGACCTGCGGGGCAGGCCGGTGGTGCTCACCTTCTGGGCTCCCTGGTGCGGGGTGTGCAAGGTCGAGTCCTCCAACCTCTCCGCGATGCGGGGCCAGGTGGGGGAGAGCGCACACGTGGTGTCGGTGGCGGTGGCCTGGAGGAACGTGGAGGACGTCCAGCGCTTCGCGCGCGAGCAGGGGGTGGACTACCCCGTCCTGCTCGGTGACGCGGCTCTCATGGAGGCGTACGGCGTGGAGCAGTTTCCCACCACCTTCTTCCTTTCCCCTGAAGGCCGCATCGAGCGGGCGGTGGTGGGCTACACCACCCGCCTCGGCCTGCTATGGAGGCTGTGGCTGTAGCTCGGAGAGAGCGCTTGAGTCACCTCCCAGCCGCTTCGCGCTGACGGGCTTGTTGCGCCCGGCTCTCCTTCTCCCGTCGGAGCAGCGCAGGTCCCCTTAGCAGCTTGTAGCGCTCCAGACAGGCCCCTCCACCGCGGGTAGCTCGCGCACGATGACGTTGCGTCGGGCCCTTCGTCGCGAGGCGATGGGGAGGGCGACGCTGCTTGACGTGAGACAAAATGAAATATACCTATATCTCATGTCTCAGGGGTTGGACAGGAAGAGGGAGCTCGACGAGCGGCTCCTCCAGGCGGCGGCGCGGCTGCTGGAGCGGGAGGGGCCAGGCTTCTCCATGGAGGCGCTGGCGCGGGAGGCGGGGGTGTCGCGGGCGACGCTCTACCGCCGGGTGCCGAGCAGGGAAGCGCTGGTGCAGCGGTTGCGGCGCGAGGCCGGGGGGGAGCTGACGGAGCCGCTCATGCTGGGGCCGGCGCGCGATCGGGTATTGGAGGCTGCCCGCACGCTCGTGGCTCGGGACGGACTGGCTTCTCCCACCGTGGAGCAGATTGCGCAGGCCGCGGGCGTCAGCCCGGTGACGGTCTACCGCGCCTTCGGGGACAAGGAGGAGCTTCTGCGGGCCCTCTTCGAGCAGATGACTCCCCGGCGGCAGGCCGCAGCGCTGCTGGCCGACACTCAGGCCCCCATGGTCGACACGCTCACCCGCTTCGTCGCCCTGATGGTGGACTTCATCGCCGCGCAGCCCGGGCTCATCCGCTTGCTGCTCTTCAGCGAGGACAGCGAGGCGCAGTACCTGGCGCGCCTGCGCCAGCAGCAGTCCACCACCTTCCAGGCCCTGGTGCGCTACCTCTCCGCCCAGATGGAGCGTGGATTGCTGCGGCGCGAGGAGCCGACACTGCTCGCGCTGGCGCTGATGGGTCAGGTGCTGGGGGCCACGCTCCTCGCTCCTCGCCTGGCGACACCTCGAGGCCACGCCGGATCGCCCTCCGAGGCCCGGGTGCGGGTCCTCGTCGAGCTCTTCCTCCGCGGCGCCCAGGCGCTGTCTGACAAGGAGATGTCATGAGTCCCCCTCTGTCTGGCTCCTCCCCGTTCATCCTGCCCTTCTCCCATATCTCCGAGGCGGACGTGGCGCGCGTGGGGGGGAAGGGCGCCAGCCTCGGCGCCATGGCCTCGGCGGGTTTCCCCGTGCCACCGGGCTTCTGCGTCACGACGGAGGCCTTCTCGGGCTTCGTGTCCGGCTGCGCGGGCCTCGAGGCGCTGCTGGAGCCTCTGGACGCGCTCGAGCCCGAGGACACGGAAGGAGCCCGCGAGTTCAGCCAGCGCGTACGTGAGTACCTGGTGTCACAGCCCTTTCCGGAGGAGATTGCCCGGCCGCTGCTGGATGCGTGGCGGGCGCTCGGGACCGAGCACGGGTATGCCGTGCGCTCGAGCGCTACGCTGGAGGATCTGCCGGACGCCTCGTTCGCCGGGCAGCAGGACACCTACCTCAACGTGCGCGGCGAGCGGGAACTGCTCGAGCGAGTGCGCGCCTGCTGGGCCTCGCTCTTCACCGAGCGCGCTGTCCTCTACCGGCGTCGGCACGGCTACACCTCCTCGGTGGCGCGCCTGTCCGTGGTGGTGCAGCGCATGGTGCATCCAGAGGTCTCCGGCATCCTCTTCACCGCGGACCCGGTGACGGGAGATCGCACCGTCTGCTCGGTGGATGCGAGCTACGGTCTGGGTGAGGCGCTGGTATCGGGTCTGGTCAACGCGGACCTCTACCGCGTGAGCAAGCGCACCGGCGAGCACCTGGAGGTGCGCGTGGGAGACAAGGCCCACGCCATCTACTCGCTGCCCGGAGGAGGCACCGAGAAGCGCGAGGTGTCCGAGGCGCTCCGGTGCGTGCGCGCGCTGAGTGACACCTGGCTGGCGCGGCTGGTGGAGCTGGGTCGCCAGGTGGAGGCGCGGCGGGGCTCGCCCCAGGACGTGGAGTGGGGCATCGCGGACGGGGAGCTCTTCCTGCTGCAGGCCCGGCCCATCACCTCGCTCTTTCCGCTACCCGAGCCGCGCCCCCGGGACACGGCTCTGCACGTCTACCTGAGCTTCAGCCACCTGCAGGTCAACACCGCGCCCCTGCCGCCCCTGAGCCTGTCCTTGATGCCGCTCCTCTTCGCGTTGGGCAAACGCACCCGGGAGGAGCCTTCGCTACTGATGGTGCATGCGGCGGGGCGCGCCTACGTGGACCTGACACCGGCGATGCACCATCCGTTCCTGGCGCGGCTCTTCCCTCGAATGCTGGCGGGCCTGGTGGACCCCACGCTCGCCGACAGGGTGCGAGCGGTGCTGGCGCGGCCGGAGTTCCACGAGGGAAGGGGACAGGTGGTGGCGAGCTGGGGAGGGGTGCTGTCGTTCGTGGGCCCGGTGCTGTCAGGGGTTGCGAGCCGGTTGCTGCTCCAGGAGCCGGTGAGGGCGCGCGGGGATTACGAGCGGGCGATGGAGGCCTGGGCACGCGAGTACGAGGGGCGTCTCGCCGCGGCATCGCCAGGGCTGGAGCGGCTGCGGGTGGCTCGCCAGGAGCTGTGCGGCTTCTTCCCGGATGTGCTGCTGCCCCTCAGCCTCCCCATCCTGGGGGCGGGAATGCTCTCCTGGAGGCTGCTGGGAGGGCTGATGCGAGGGCGGGTGGACGCGCGCGTGGTGGAGTCGCTCGGCCGGGGCCTGGAGGGCAATGTCACCACGGACATGGACCTGGAACTGGGGGACATCGCCGACCTGGTGCGAGAGCACCCCGCACTGGAGGAGCGCCTGCGGCGGGGCGAGGTCGCGGCGCTGGCGGAAGCCTGCTCGCGGCCGGGCGCCGAGCGCCTGGACGCGGCGTGGAGGCGCTTCCTGTCTCGCTACGGGAGCCGCTGCCCGGGGGAGCTGGACATCGCGCTCCCTCGCTGGGAGGAGGATCCGTCCAGCCTGCTCAATAGCCTTGCCGGCATGCTGCGGGCGCCGCGCCCCGGGCTGCATCGGGACAGGCACGCCGCCGCGGTCCGCGAGGCGGAGCAGGCGGCCACGGTCGTGCTCGAGGCGGCGGGACGGGGGATAGGGGGCTGGTTGCGGCACAGGCTGGCGCGGGCGCTCATCGCCCGGGTGCGCGCCTACCTGGCGCTGCGCGAGCACCACAAGTTCTTCGTGGTTCGGCTGCTGATGCACCTGCGGCGCGCCGTGCTCGAGGGGGCGGAGGTGATGGTGTCGCGCGGCCTGCTCGCCTCGGCTGGGGACGTGTGGCTGTTGGAACTGGACGAGCTCATCGCCGCGCTCGCGGACCCGGCGCACGGCTCCCTGCGGGAGCGGGTGGAGCGGCGGCGCGCCGAGCAGGCCCGCTACGCGGAGCTGTCACCGCCGCCGGTGCTCACCAGCGATGGAGAGGTCCCGCGGGCGCCCGTGTCCACCGAGGCGCTGCCCCCGGGCGTGCTGGCCGGGGTGCCGGTGTCCTCGGGTATGGTGGAGGGGGTGGCGCGTGTGGTGAGAGACCCCAGTAGTGAGGTGCTGCACCCGGGGGAGATCCTGGTGACCACCTTCACCGATCCGGGGTGGACGCCCCTCTTCCTCCACGCCGCCGGGCTCGTGATGGAGGTGGGCGGGTTGATGACGCACGGGAGTGTGGTGGCCCGTGAGTACGGCATTCCCGCGGTGGTAGGGGTGGAGGGGGCGGTGGGCCGGATCCAGACGGGTCAGCGCCTGCGCGTGGATGGCGAGCGCGGCTTCGTCACCCTGCTCGGGCCCGCCGAGGAGTCCGCGGAGGTGGCGGCATGAGAGCGGCACTGGCGATCATGGGGCTCCTCCTGGCGGTGCTGGTGGGGAT